>NZ_JCAIJG010000112.1:0-49982 GCF_059735615.1 Desulfosporosinus sp. Tol-M2 | reverse complement strand
TTGTGTTAGGGATACTGTGACTGTGTTTAATTATAGCCGTTGTGATCATTGTTCGTATGTTTTCTGTGCTAAACATCCATATTAAAAGAGAACCTCTCATATATTCAAATTCAGAGTTGACCTTTTGAGGAAAAGGTTAACGGATTGGGGTTCTTGGCTTATTATAAAGGAGGTTTAGCCGGTGCGTTCTGATGAAACGACTTCCCCTGAGGAAAATAATAATGGTTCTTTATCTAATCTAAAAGACATAGGACAAATTAAAATGCCTGGTGTGGATGAAAGGATTTTTTGTTTGACTATCATTGGACAAATCGAAGGCCATCTAATTCTGCCTGCCCAATCCAAGACTACTAAATATGAGCATGTTATCCCCCAGTTGTTGGCGGTTGAGCAAAATCCTAAGGTTGAAGGGATATTTGTCATTTTGAATACGGCAGGTGGCGATGTCGAGGCAGGATTGGCGATTGCTGAAATGCTCTGTAGTTTAAATAAACCTTCTGTTTCACTAGTTCTTGGTGGCGGTCACAGTATTGGAATCCCTATTGCAGTCAGTTGTACAAAAAGCTTTATAGCGCCAACCGGAACAATGACTATTCACCCGATTCGGTATACTGGTTTAGTAATTAACGGGCATCAGCAGTTTGATTATTTGCAAAAAATGCAACAACGGATTGATCAATTTATTTATTCACATTCGCAAATAAGCAAAGAAAAATTAGAACATTTTATGTTCAACACTGGCGAATTAGCCCAAGATATTGGAACAATTCTAATAGGACAAGAAGCCGTTGATTCTGGATTAATTCAGGCTGTAGGAGGAGTGAAGGAAGCATTTAAAGAACTCAACAACTTAATAACTCAACTTTCCCAGCCTCTATCCTGAAAATACAATCTATTTTCATCCTTTGATGGTGCCGCCGGGCGGCATGGGTGTCTTTTTAGGGAATAAAACCACAGTAAATCACAGAAAATGAGGCTTTAAACAACAAGAAAACCGCCAAAAATGGTATAGTAGAAATAGCAACAAACCCGATAATACCAGCACTTTGGAGGTTTCCTAAATTTAGTTTATCATTTATAGTTTATTAAGTTTCAAGACCCCCACTTCTATAAGTGGGTGGGTTCTTCGTAACTTCAGGTGGGGTAGAGTCCCCATCTGAAGCCTCGATGTTCAGCTTTAGCGTAAGCGAGTTCACTGATGCCCTCTACTTATTTGAAATATTATATAACATATTCCAAGTACACTTAATAGCCCACCTAGCCAAGGACCTATTTTTCTATTTAGTTTACTAATTTCCTCTGAGTCCACGCGAGACCCAAAGACTTGTGCTAATCCTAATGCGGAAATAGACATTGTTCGTAGTATTGAACTATTCAATATTACGCCTGCTATGACTAGACCTATTACTATAAATACGGTTATATTTCTTGCTATTATGAAAAATCTATCATTGTCCATTTGATTATTACCTTGGGTACATGGAATATCACTTGTCAATTCCCAGATAAAACCTCCTCTCTTAAAAAATGTAGTAATGAAGTAGCCTTCTATACTTATCCTTCAATCCCTTTCGATTCCAATAATAATGGTTTTGCGACAAATTTTGCATGACCCGAGTTTTTGACCGCATAATACACAAGTATGTGAAAGGGTTTCGAATGTTTACTATGGACTGGCCCTAGTTAAGTATATATCATGAAAAAAAAGGAAAACGTTTTCCTTTGTGGAATTCATACAGTGTGAGTGTAACAAATAAACAAGTTTGGAGGATTGTACTGTGGCGATCACAAAAAAACGCCGCAATAAGAATACGCTGGTGAACACGAGAGCAAGCACCTTAAAAGAGACAATACGCAATGAAGTCATTGGAGTTTTTGTGGTTGGAATGGCTTGCTTAGGACTTGTCGCGCTATTCTCCGAAAGGAGCGGCGTGGTCGGTAGAGAAATTGAACAGCTTCTAAAAGTTCTGGCTGGGGGCGGACGGGTCTGGATTCCCATAATGGTGGGAGCCTGGGGTCTTGCTTATATGAACCAGCGTATTCCCCGTTTGGGAGCCAAAGTCGTAGGGGCAATCCTTCTATGGCTTGTTTTTCTTGGGCTCCTTCACCTGCAGTTACAGGGCATAGAGGCATTTTCCAGGACTGATCTTATTAATGAAGGGAAGCGTGGACACGGTGGCGGGATTGTCGGCGCCGGGGTTACGGCCCTGTTAATTACATCGATCGGTATACCCGGGGGTTACGTCGTTTTAATTATGGGTGCTTTTATGGGGGCTCTACTGATCACAAACCGCTCTTTGATCCGCGGAGTACAGGAAGTTAATCAAGTGGGAAAAGAATTAGGGCTATGGATGAAACACCAAATGCACGATTTTATTAACGTGGTGAAGAATTCTGGAGGCGAGAATTCCGGAGACAAGGATTCTGTTTCGCAGGTTAATCTGGAAGCAGAGGATAAAACGCCAAAGAAAAAAGGGACTCCGCCAAAGCAACTAACACTTGCTCTGGACCCTGATGTTGTCGATCGACCACTTGTCATCAAAACTCTTGAAGACCAAGATGATCTTCCTATCGATCCTAACGTACCGAAGGGACAGTTAGGGTTTGAAAAAATGCACAGAGGAGTGCACGATACGATTATTCCACCCGGGAAGGTGACTAGTACACCTATTTCTCGCCAGACACGTGAAGATGGGAATTTTCAGCTTCCTCAGGCCACGTTATTAGATAAAGCTTTAAAAGTTAAAAATCCCAGACTTAATAAGGACTTAGCCGATAATGTGAAAATCCTGGAAGAAACGCTGGGGAGCTTCGGTGTGAAGATAAAAGTGACCCAGGTTACGCAAGGACCTACCATTACACGGTATGAAGCACAACCTGCTCCGGGTATAAAAGTTAGTAGAATAACAAATCTGGCCGATGATATTGCGCTAAGCTTAGCATCTGCTGATGTACGTATTGAAGCACCCATTCCCGGGAAATCAGTCGTAGGTATTGAGGTGCCTAATATAGAAATAGCTATGGTTCATTTTCGAGAAGTCCTGGAAACACCGGAATATCTAGGTGCTACGAGTAAGTTGGCGTTGTGTTTAGGTAAAGATATTACGGGGACGCCAGTAATTGTAGATTTAACGAGAATGCCCCATCTTTTGATTGCGGGGGCTACAGGCTCCGGAAAATCTGTGTGTATTAATACTCTAATTCACAGTATCCTATTTAAGGCTCGCCCGGATGAAGTAAAGTTTTTATTGGTTGATCCTAAAAGGGTTGAATTGGCTAACTATAACGGGATTCCTCATCTGATAGCACCTGTTGTGACGGATCCCAGGAAAGCAGCCGGGGCATTAAAGTGGATCGTGACTGAAATGGAGACTCGTTATGAACTGTTTGCAGCTGCCGCAGTTAGAGACATCGTCCGTTACAACTTCCTGCGTTCTCAGGATAAGAAGGAGGAGCATCCCCCGTTACCATATGTAGTGGTGATCATTGATGAGTTAGCTGATTTAATGATGGTTGCACCCGGTGATGTCGAGGATGCGATATGCCGCTTGGCTCAAATGGCTCGTGCTGCAGGGATTCATCTGATTATTGCGACGCAGCGCCCTTCAGTTGACGTGATCACAGGGATAATTAAAGCAAACATACCTTCCCGAATTGCCTTTGGGGTTTCGTCTCAAACGGATTCAAGGACCATTCTGGATATGAACGGCGCAGAAAAACTATTAGGTCGTGGAGATATGCTCTATTATCCCATGGGCGCGAGTAAGCCGCTGCGCGTACAGGGATGTTATTTGGGCGATAAAGAAGTGGAAAATGTTGTTACATTTTTACAAAATCAGGCTAAACCTGAGTATCAGGAAATCCCTAACATGGATATAGGGAATGCTAAAACAGAAGATCCGGAAGATGAACTCTTTTATCAGGCGGCGCAGCTTTTTATAGAAGGCGGAACCGCTTCGGTCTCTCTTTTACAGCGCCGTTTACGTATTGGGTATACGCGGGCGGCTCGCTTAATGGACTTTCTCGAGGAGAAAGGGGTTGTCGGGGGATATGAAGGCTCAAAACCGCGGGAGGTTCTCATGACAAGAGGACAGTTCGAGTTGAAGTTTGGCCAATGGAGAGATGAACTTGCACACTAGTTGCATTATACGGCGTTAGCATTTATGATTAGATAGGCAGAATGTTGTCAAATTTGGAAGGAATTTAGCATGATAAAGGAGATTAATGTTCAAGACCTGAAGACCCTGGATCACCCGATTCTTGTCGATGTGCGCTCAGAGGGGGAATTTGCCGAAGCAACACTTCCGGGTGCGGTCAATCTTCCTTTGTTTGATAACCTGGAACGTGCTCAAATTGGCACAACATATACACAAACTACACCTGGTTTGGCCCGTGAACTGGGCTTAAGGATAATTAGCCCAAAACTTCCGCAATTAGTCAAAAAGCTGGAGAAGCTATCGAAAAGTGGGCCTCTTGTACTTTTCTGTTGGCGAGGCGGAACGCGAAGTAAGTCGCTGGCGACGGTTGTTGACTTAATGGGCATCCCAGTATACCGTTTGCTGGGGGGGTATAAAGCATATCGCAAGCAAGTACTTGAGTATTTTCAAACTAAACTTCCCTTTCAGGTTGTGGTACTTTGTGGAAATACAGGAGTGGGAAAAACCGAACTTTTGGGAAAGCTGCGGAGAGAAGGATATCCTGCGATTGACCTTGAGAAACTCGCCAATAATCGCGGGTCCGTCTTTGGCGAAATTGGACTGGGAAATCCCCCGTCCCAAAAAAAATTCGAAGGATTATTATATGAGGAACTTATAGCGTTAAGCAAATTTTCGTATATTATTTTAGAATGTGAGAGTAAAAGAATTGGTAGAGTAACCCTACCCATTAATTTAAATACAGCTATGCAAGAGGGAAAACAAGTCCTCCAATATGATTCTTTGGAAAATCGCATCCAACGCTTGTTAACGGAGTATACCTCAGTGCCCAATGCACTTCATGAGATCGGGGTTGCGTTGGAGAGACTGATTAGAACGTTGGGCCATGTGAAAGTTCGAGAATTACGTACCTTGTTGGAAACAGGCTGTTTGGACTTCTTTACCGAGCGATTACTTGTCGAGTATTATGACAAACTATATGCCTATTCAAATGAACCAAGTTCAGATTATGCGTTTTATTTGAATTATCTGGAACCGGAGAAGGCATTAAGGGAGTTGGGAGGCTATCTTGATTCCATGAGTTTCAGGGTATTTGGTTTGAGCTGATGGTGAGAAAAGGGGGTCTTATCAATGGCAGGAGAAGGAAAAATACTCCAGGCCGCTAGAGAAGAAAAACAATGGAGTTTTACGGATACTGAGGAAATAACTAAGATCCGTGTGCGTTATATTCAGGCCCTTGAAGAGGAAAAATATGAAATACTCCCCGGAACAACTTATGCCAGGGGGTATTTACGAACCTATGCAAAACAATTGGGCTTAAATCCGGATGAAATTATCGCACTCTATAACTCTTCAGCGACGCCTGAGCCTGTCCCTGTTTTTGAATCACCTAATACACTGGTAAAGGTTCGTCCTCTTTGGGTCAAGCCGGCATTCCTGGGGAGTATGGCGGTTTTGATTATTGTGTTGGTAATCGCTTTTGCTTTAAGCAAGTCTGGGAACAATCCCGTAGATCCGTACGCTCCGCCAGCTTTGCCAAGTGCACCGCAAACTGAGGAGAATACGCCATCACCAAGTGTCCCGGCAGTTGCTGCCCCAGAACCAGAAAACGTTGCAGACCCGACATTGGATGGCTTAACCGCACAGTTGGTTTTCACCCAAGATTGTTGGATGGAGATCAGAATAGACGAGCAGCTTCCTTTTCAGGAACTGTTCCGTGCCGGTGCAACTAAAGAACTCAAAGGTACAAACAAAATCGAATTTGTTCGAATAGGAAACGCAGCAGGCCTTTCGGTAACATTAAACGGCCAGATACTATCAAGTTTTCAGGACGGGGGTAAAGTTGTTAATAATATTGTTCTAACTCATGATACTATAAAGACGCAATAAGTTTTATATAAAGGAGCGTTTATTTTGGCTAAAGATAGTTCATTTGATATTGTTTCCAAGGTTGATATGCCGGAAGTAAATAATGCCGTTCAGCAGGCTCAGAAAGAAGTCGCCAATCGGTTCGATTTTAAGAACAGCAAATCATCCATTAAGCTTGAGGCAGATAAGATAGTTCTAATCTCCGATGACGACTTCAAATTGAGTAACGTTGTCGACATTCTGGAAGGTAAACTGGTTAAGCGCGGGGTTTCCTTGAGAGCTTTGGAGTACGGAAAGGCACAAAAGGCGGCAGGGGACACAGTTAAGCAGGAAATTAAACTGCTGCAGGGGATTACCCAAGAAAAGTCAAAGTTGATGATCAAGGTCCTTAAAGACAGTAAAATAAAAGTAGTTAGTTCCATACAAGGCGATGAGATTCGGGTGACCGGTAAAAACAAAGATGACCTTCAAGCGGTTATTACCTTACTTCGGAAGGAAGACTTCGGTATCGAACTACAATTTATCAACTATCGATAAAGAGGGGTTGCCCCTCTTTTCGCTTATCCCCACTTATCCCTCACTTATAGAAGAGGACTCTTAGTGGCGGTTAGCCGGCGGATAAGATTCGCGTTGTGTTTAAACAGAAAGGTGAGAATATTGGAATCTGCGTTCGCGAAATATATGCCCATAAATCGAACGGATATGGAGGCGCGAGGATGGGATGAACTGGATTTTCTCCTAATTACCGGCGACGCCTATGTAGATCATCCGAGCTTTGGCATAGCCATTATTGCTCGTGTCCTGGAAAAACATGGTTTCCGGGTGGGGATTTTGGCTCAGCCCGTTTGGAAGGATCTCCGGGCTTTTCGAGTCATGGGGAAACCTCGTCTGGCGTGTTTGATATCCGGAGGGAATCTCGATTCCATGGTTAATCACTATACGGCGACCAAAAAGAAGCGGCATAAGGACGCCTATTCTCCTGGAGGAAAGCCAGGGCTTCGTCCTGACCGAACAACAATAGTTTATTCAAACCGCGTACGGGAAGCGCTGCCGGGTGTTCCTGTAATTATCGGGGGAATTGAGGCTTCCTTGAGGCGTTTTGCCCATTATGATTACTGGAGTAATGACGTTAGGCGCTCCATTCTACTCGATAGTCAAGCAGACTTACTTGTCTTTGGGATGGGAGAAAAGGCGATTGTTGAGGTCGCCGAACGTCTGAATAACGGGGAAGCGATAGAGCAGATCACAGATGTCAGGGGGACTATGGTGCCTTTGACTGGGGAAAGTGTGCCGCAAGATACGCTTATTCTGCCAAGCTATGAGGACGTTGTTTCAGATAAGGGAAAATATGCGCAGGCTTTTTGGGTGCAATATCAGCAGCAGGACGCTATTCATGGCAGGGCCATGTATCAAGCACACGGGCGCAAAGGTGTGTTGCAAAACCGGCCTGCTCTTCCTTTAACACACGCGGAAATGGATACAGTTTATGCCCTGCCTTTCGTGGGAACGTATCATCCGTTTTATGAAGCCCAAGGAGGAGTCCCTGCTATTGAAGAAGTGGAATTTAGCCTTACCAGCGTCAGAGGATGTTATGGAGCATGCTCATTTTGTGCATTAACATTTCATCAGGGGCGAATTGTGCAAAGCCGAAGTGCCGAATCGATTATTCGGGAAGCTAAGAAGATGACTGGGAATGATCGTTTCAAAGGATATATTCACGATGTAGGGGGTCCCACAGCCAATTTTCGTCGACCGGCGTGCAAGGAGCAATTAACTAGGGGAGCTTGTTCACATAAACAATGTCTTTTTCCTAAGCCGTGTGATCAACTTGAAAATGATCTTGAGGAATACCTGGATCTTTTACGCCGTTTGCGTAGTTTGCCGAAGGTAAAGAAGGTGTTCGTTCGTTCCGGTATCCGTTATGATACCGTATTAGCGGACCGCAAGTCTGGTTTTATACGTGAGCTCTGTGAGCACCATGTCAGCGGCCAATTGAAAGTCGCTCCGGAACATGTCAGTGAGAAAGTTCTGCGTCTCATGGGCAAACCCGGGAAAGCCGTGTACGAAAAATTTGTGCGGCAGTTCCGTGCGGCCAATGAAGAACTGGGGAAAGAACAATATCTCGTCCCCTATTTGATGTCTTCTCACCCTGGCAGTACTATGAAAGAAGCCGTTGAGTTGGCGGAATATGTTCGAGACATGGGTGTTAATCCAAAACAAGTCCAGGATTTTATCCCAACGCCGGGAACACTCTCGACCTGTATGTATTACACCGGTTTAGACCCCCGGACCATGAAGCCGGTCTATATTCCACGCAGCATACGTGAGAAGACTATGCAGAGGGCGTTAATTCAGTACCGGAGTCCTGGAAATCATGAGTTAGTGGAAGAAGCCTTACGTTTAGCTCATCGTGAGGATCTAATTGGGTATGGGCCTAAATGTCTTATTCGACCGAGAAAATATGTGCGCGCAGACCCGTTAGAAAAGGAAAGTAAGCCAAGTAAGGGACGAGTGAGAAGATCAGGCATAAAGAGCAGGGGTATCGTCGGCAAAGAGGCGCAGAATATAGGCGTACGGAGCAAAGATGCGGCGTATACGGATGTACAGAATAATGGGGCACAGGGCAAGAGTGCTCCAAAAAAGGAAAAAAGACGATACGGGAGTGGCCGCGATAAAACTCCATAAGGGCTAAAGAAAACATTAAGGTAAGATCGATTTCCTGTAAATGAGGGTTATTGCCCCGTGTGTTGTTTTATTTCGTTTCATCCAAACAATTTGAGTTGTGCTATAATGGTCATGCAGGCAATATGAACAAATTATACTTGGGCACTTATTGATCATGGGACCCTGGAAGAAACATGATCATTGATTATCTGATTATTTATGCAGGTTATTTGCTGCCAGGTTGATGTACGACTGGAAAGGAAAATATAAGACAATGGCGCAGTATTATCCAATATTTATAGACTTAACAGCCCAGCCGGTTCTGGTAGTCGGAGGAGGGACCGTGGCTTTACGCAAAGTTCAAACCCTCCTGCAGCATGGCGCTTATGTGCGTGTTGTCTCCCCCCGGCTGGTTCCTGAGCTTAAAGAATTGATTGACGATAAGACATGTTTTTGGTTAAAGAAAGACTATTCGACAGAAGATATACAAGAGGCAATTCTTGTGTTTTCATGCACTGAAAAAGAGGAAGTTAATGTTCAAGTTGCTAATGATGCCAACGCTCAGCATCGACCGGTAAATGTCGTGGATGACCCGGAAAAATGCAGTTTTATTGTTCCGTCAATTATGGAACGGGGGGATTTGAAAATAGCTGTGTCGACAGGAGGAAGCAGCCCCATCGTAGCGCGGCAGGTCCGCGTAGAGTTGCAAGCTCTGTACGGTCAGGAGATGGCTGAGTATCTTACCCTACTTAAAACCTGGCGAAGCCTTGTTAAGCGCAGTTTACCGTCCGAAAAACGGAGTATCTTTTGGCGACGGGTCACGGATGGCGAAGTGAGGGAACTCATTAAAGCTCAGCGGTTAACCGAAGCGGAAGGAGTGATTGAAAAGTGTTTCCAGTCGCTATTGGACTAAATCATCGAAGCGCGCCAGTTGAAATACGCGAAATAATGAGCTGTCATCCCTCCCGAATGCCGGAGGTTTTAAGAAAACTCAAAAGCTATCCCGGACTTCAAGGGGTTGTAGTTCTCAGTACCTGCAATCGTACGGAGGTCTATGCGGCAACAACAGATGTGGAAATTGGAATATATTCCATCAAGAAATTTTTAGCCAGCCACCATGGAATCGAGGAAAACGTTCTTGAACAATACCTGTATGCGCACACCTTGTATGACGCAGTGCGCCACTTGTATCGTGTCGCCTCAGGGTTGGACTCGATGGTGCTGGGAGAGACTGAAATTCTTGGACAGGTTGCTAACGCTTATCAACAAGCGTGTGAGGCGGAGGTGACGAACAAAGCGATGAATATACTTTTCCAGAACGCTTTAGCTGTGGGAAAACGTGTACGCACCGATACCCGGATTGATCAGCACCCGGTTTCCATCAGTTATACGGCAGTAGAACTTGCCAAACAACAATTTGGAGAACTCCAAGGTAAAAGGATTTTAATTATGGGTGCCGGAGAGATGAGCACCCTCACTGTCAAACACTTAGTTGCCGCAGGAGCTAACACCGTTTTGGTGTCGAATCGCTCCTATGAAAAAGCTGCACTCCTGGCCAAGGAATGTTCCGGGCAAGCGGTACGTTTTGATGATCTGGATCAGTACCTTCAAGAAGTGGATATAGTTATTTCTGCAACGGCTTCGCCTCATTTTATGTTAAGGCCGGAACGCATACAGGAGATAATGAAAACACGTAAGGAACGCCCTATGCTTCTAATTGATATTGCGGTGCCGCGCGATATTCACCCTGATGCAGGTAAAATACCTTTTATAACCCTATTTGACATTGATGATTTGCGTGGAGTAGTTGACCGCCATCATCAAGAACGAGAAATAGCAGCAGTAAACGCGGAAAAAATTATTGAAGAGGAAATGCTGATTTTCCTTAAATGGCATAATTCCTTGTTTGTTGTGCCAACGATTCTGGCTTTACAGCAACAAGGGCAAAAAATTAAAGAGTTGCAACTTGAGCGAGCGTTAGAACATTTAAAGGGGTTAACTCCAAAACAGGAAAAGATCGTCCGTTCTATGGCCAATTCCATCGTCAATCAGCTCTTGTACATACCCATCACAAATCTTAAGGAGTATGCTACGACGACCCAAGGACATCTTTATACTGAAATCTTGCAAAACCTTTTTGATTTGGATGTTGAAGAAGAAACTAAGCGACCGGCTAAAATATTAGACCAGCATTTGGGATACGTGCATCACGGGAGGGCATAAGTAAAAATGAGGACCATCAGGATTGGAACTCGTGACAGTCAATTGGCGATGTGGCAAGCTAAGTGGGTAAAAACTCAACTTCATTTGTTATACCCTAACCTTGAATTTAAACTTGTTCCGATAAAAACTAAAGGGGATAAAATTATGGATGTTCCCCTTTCTAAGATTGGGGACAAAGGATTATTTACGAAGGAATTAGAACAGGGACTTTTATCGCATGAGCTTGATATGGCAGTCCATAGTCTCAAGGATATGCCAACCTTGTTACCAAGTGGGTTGACGATTAGCTCCTATTGTCAAAGGGAGGAGCCAAGGGATGTCTTTCTCAGTAAAAATGGAATTCCTCTTGAAGAATTGCCCGCCGGGGCGATCATAGGCACAAGTAGTCTACGTCGCAAATCACAGCTTAAACATTATCGCCCGGATTTTGACTTTATGGATTTGCGTGGGAATCTTCAAACGCGCTGGAAGAAGTTAACTGAGTCCAATATGGATGGGATTGTACTTGCTGCTGCCGGTGTGAAACGGCTGGGGTGGGAGGATCGAATCACTCAAATTCTGTCAGAAAATTTGATGCTTTCGGCAGTTGGCCAGGGGTCGATTGCTATTGAAATAGTTGCGCAGCGAACGGATATTCAGGAGTTATTATCTCAGCTAAATCATTTGGAGACTGAACAAGCGGTGCGTGCGGAACGTGCTCTCATGCGCCAACTTGAAGGCGGCTGTCAGGTCCCCATTGGTGCTTTAGCCCAAGTGGTAAAGGGACAGATTATTCTTCGAGGGATGGTAGCGAGTTTAGATGGGGTTCGCTTGATTAAAGCAGAAGCCGTAGGTACTGATCCTGAAGCGGTGGGCAGCGAGCTTGCCAATCGGCTGGTTGAGCTTGGGGCTGCCGAGATATTAGCTGAGATCAGATGATTGATAGGAGTGTTCGGTTTGATTAAGGGATATGTATATTTAGTGGGTGCCGGTCCGGGAGACCCGAAGTTGATAACCATTAAAGGGTCAGAGTGTATTGCGAAAGCGGATGTTCTAGTCTATGATCGTTTAGTTTCACGGCGCCTCTTAATGTTAGCCCGCCCGGAGTGTGAACTGATCTATGTGGGAAAATCACCGGATCGCCACACGCTTCGACAAGAAGAAATCAACCAATTACTTGTGGCTAAAGGCCTGGAAGGAAAAATCGTTACCCGCCTCAAGGGCGGGGATCCTTTTGTTTTTGGTCGGGGAGGCGAGGAAGCGGAGGCATTAGTGGAAGCAGGCGTTCAGTTTGAAGTTGTACCGGGCATCAGCTCAGCGATAGCCGTTCCAGCCTACGCCGGTATCCCGGTGACGCATCGGGATTTAACAACTTCGTTTGCGGTGATCACGGGACATGAAGATCCCCAAAAAAATGAATCAACCATTCACTGGGACCATCTCGCGCAATTGCAAGGGACGCTGGTTTTCCTTATGGGTATGCAAAACCTTCCCCTAATTGCGCAAAAGCTGCTGGAAAATGGGCAAAAGCCTGCGACCCCGGTGGCCATAATTCAGTGGGGCACCAGGCCGGAACAATCTACGCTTGTCGGTCAACTGGATACTATTGCCAGAGAGGTTCAGGAACAGGGATTTTCGAATCCAGCCATAATTATCGTGGGGGAAGTAGTCTCTTTGCGGGAAAAACTCCGGTGGTTTGAAAAGAAACCACTGTTTGGGCAGCGGATAGTAGTGACACGCGCACGCCATCAGGCGAGTGAGTTGTCTCAGGCGATTGAAGCGTTGGGAGGAGAAGCCTGGGAATTTCCAACCATTGAAATTGCTCCTCCAACGGATAGCTCTAATTTATTGAATGCGATTTATAACCTGCCAGTTTTTCAATGGCTTATCTTCACGAGCGTTAATGGGGTGGAAGCGTTTTTCGCCGAACTTAAGAAGCAAGAACTGGATGTCCGCGATCTGGTGGGCGCAGAAATTGTTGCGATTGGTCCGGCAACACAAGCTGCCCTGGAAAAAAGAGGGATACATATTGGCTATATGCCGGAAGAATACCGCGCGGAAAAAATTGTTGAAGGTTTAGCAAAGCGGGTGGTATCTGGGCAAAGAGTATTGCTGGCAAGGGCTGAAGAGGCAAGAAATATTTTGCCGGAATCCCTAAAGGCTATGGGTGTGGAAGTTTGGGATGTGCCGGTTTATAAGACGGTAACCGGCGGAGCTAACCGTGAAGAATTGCAGCATATGCTGCGCGCTAAGGAGATCCATGCGGTTACCTTTACCAGTTCTTCAACCGTGCGCAATTTTGTCACGCTCTTGGATGGAGATCTTTCCTTGCTGGAGGGTGTCCTGCTCTATTCTATCGGACCGATCACCAGTGCGACAGCCCGGGAACTTGGTCTGCAGATTTTCAAAGAAGCAGCAGAGTACACAATCAGTGGATTGGTCGAAGCCTTACTGGAGGGAAATAATCATGATTAGTGTCACCAAGCTTTTATTTGATACCGAATATTTCGGAGACTCTTTGCGCTATAACAAACACTCTCACGGTGCACGGAACGGAACGACTATAGATTCAGGTCCTGTTGTCGTCTGGAATTCGACCAAGACGTGTAACTTAAAATGTGTCCACTGTTATATGGAGTCAGACTCTCAAAAATATCAAGGGGAAATGACCACGGAGGAAGCGAAGCGTTTTATCGATGACCTGGCGGAGTTTAAATCACCGGTTCTTCTTTTCTCCGGAGGCGAGCCGCTGATGCGACCCGACTTTTTTGAACTTGCCGAGTATTCAATTTCGAAAGGGCTACGGGTCACGCTTTCGACCAATGGTACACTGATTACGCCTGAAGTTGCCAGGCGCATAAAAGACATGGGGATCTCCTATGTCGGGATCTCACTTGATGGGCTGGAAGATGTCAATGACAAGTTCCGGGGTAAAAAGGGAGCCTTTAAGGCGGCCATGAAAGGAATTCAAAACTGTATAGCCGTAGACCAACGGGTAGGACTGCGTTTTACAATTAATCACCATAATATTCAAGAACTGGACAGGATATTTGATTTCATCGAAACAGAGGATATTGATCGCGTTTGCTTTTACCATCTGGTCTATTCGGGCCGGGGTAACCGCATGATTGCTGAAGATGTGACGTTGGAAGAATCACGGCTGGCGATGGATACGATTATTCGCCGAACCCGGGATTTTGAAGCGCGCGGCTTGAAAAAGGAAATCCTGACCGTCGATAACCATTGCGATGGAGTGTACATGTATATCCAAGCTTTAAAAGAAGATCCGGCCAGGGCTGAGAAGATCAAGGGTCTTATCGGATTCAATGGGGGAAACCGTTCGGGTATTGCCTTTGGAGAAGTTGATCCGCAAGGAAATGTGCACCCTGATCAGTTTACCCAGCATATCTCGTTTGGAAATATCCGGGAACGTAAAATCGGGGAGATCTGGACAGATGTTTCACACCCCATTATGGCCGGACTAAAAGACCGCAAACCCTTGCTCAAAGGACGGTGCGCGGCTTGTCAATACCTGGACATGTGTAACGGTAATTTCCGGACACGTGCGGAAGCCGTCACCGGAGATTTCTGGGAGTCTGATCCGGCTTGCTATTTGACGGACGAAGAGATTAGTGAACGGAAATGAATTGCACGTTCACCAAAGCTCCGGAGCGGCTCGTTTGTCTTCGAAGCTAACGCACATAACCCTTGGGATTATCTGAATGTGCGGCCGATGTGCGTCTTAACGCTTCGCCAACTGCACTCGACACGCTCCTCCCGCTTGATGGTTCTCTTTGCAATATAATTTCATTCATGGGCTTGGTTACGACGAGGAGAAAATGGGTAGAGGAGGCTACTTATTATGGAACTTAAAAGTCGCCCGCGCCGTTTACGGGCTAATGAAGCGATACGTTGCATGGTGCGGGAACACCATATCCGGGTTGAGGATTTGATTTACCCCATGTTTGTCATGCCGGGAGAGAACAAAAAAGTCGGGATTTCCTCCATGCCCGGCGTATATAATTATTCGCTTGATGAGTTTGTCTTAGCACTTGGGGAGGTTGTGAAGCTGGGGATCCCTGCAGTCTTGTTATTCGGGATTCCGGAGAGCAAAGATAGCGTGGGGTCGGGAGCTTACCATGAGCAGGGGATTGTTCAGGAAGCTGTCCGCTTAGCCAAAAAGAATTTCCCAAAACTATACGTCATCACCGATGTATGCCTGTGCGAATATACCGATCACGGGCATTGCGGCTTGATTGAGGATGGACAAGTCCTTAACGACCCTACCCTCCACCTGCTTGCCCAGACCGCTCTATCTCAGGCGCGTGCCGGCGCGGATATGGTTGCCCCGTCGGATATGATGGATGGGCGGGTTGGGGCTATTCGGGAAGTGTTGGATCGTGAAGGATTTTCGCACATCCCAATTATGGCCTATGCAGCTAAGTTTGCCTCGGGGTTTTATGGACCCTTCCGTGATGCTGCGGGATCGGCACCTCAGTTTGGAGATCGCCGAACGTATCAGATGGATCCTCCGAATGGCAATGAAGCCATGCTGGAAACAGCTCTGGATCTTGAAGAGGGTGCAGATTTAATTATTGTGAAGCCCGCTTTGGCCTACGGAGATATTATTTATCGTACCAAAGAGAGATTTGGCGTGCCGGTTGCCGCCTATAACGTCAGCGGGGAGTATGCGATGGTCAAAGCGGCGGCAGCGAACGGCTGGATTGAGGAGAAACGAATTGTCCTGGAGGCCTTGGTCGGCATGAAACGGGCGGGAGCAGATTTGATAATCACCTATCATGCCTTAGACGTGGCGAGTTGGCTTAGAGAGGAGGGACCGGCATGATAGTTTCCTGGAATACGACCAACGCCTGCAACATGTACTGTGACCATTGCTACCGTGATGCCGGCTGTAAAGCGGAAGATGAACTCAGTACCTCTGAAGCAAGGACCTTGCTGGAACAGATTGCTAAAGCAGGTTTTAAGATCATGATTTTTAGTGGGGGAGAGCCCCTGATGAGGACGGATATCGTAGAATTAGTGGCTTATGCAAAGTCCCTGGGATTGCGTCCGGTGTTTGGGACTAACGGTACTCTCATAACCCGTGAATTAGCCCAGCAGCTGAAAAGTGCCGGTGCTATGGGTATGGGTATTTCGCTGGACTCTCTGGACAAGCATAAACACGATGAATTCCGCAAATTTCCGGGTGCCTGGGATGGGGCGGTCCGGGGAATGAAAATCTGTAAAGAAGTGGGGCTTCCGTTCCAAATTCACACGACGATCATGGATTGGAATGCGCATGAAGTGGAGGCGATTACAGATTTTGCAGTCGAGCTGGGCGCAGTTGCCCACCATTTCTTTTTTCTGGTTCCAACAGGCCGTGCAGTTTCGATTGAAGAAGAGTCCCTCAAGGCGGAGGCCTATGAGGAAATCCTCACGCGAATTATGAAGAAACAGCAAACCGTCAATATAGAACTCAAGCCAACCTGTGCCCCGCAGTTTATGCGGATAGCTAAACAAATGGGCGTTGATATGCGCTTTAGCCGTGGTTGTTTGGCGGGAACAGCATATTGCATCATCGGTCCGAAGGGTCAAGTTCAACCCTGTGCTTATCTCAATATCCCGTTAGGGGATGTGCGGGAAACTCCGTTTGACGAAATCTGGCGACAGCATGAAGTGCTGAAGAATTTACGGACCCTCGATTATAAAGGGGAATGCGGCTCTTGTGAGTTCAAGCGCGTTTGTGGCGGTTGCCGGGCACGCGCCGCCTATTATAATGAAGGGGATTACATGGCGGAGGAGCCGTGGTGCTTATACCATGGCAGGAAAGGGACTTAGTATGGATTCAACTGATCGAGCCCTGCTGAATGCTATCCAAAACCATTTTCCAATCGCGGTTCATCCTTATCAGATCCTTGGGAAGGCTGTGGGAACGACGGAGGAAGATGTTTTCCGACGGATTCAACGTTTCCGGCAAGAAGGTATTATTCGTCGCTTAGGCGGGGTCTTTGATTCCCGGCGTTTAGGGTACTATAGTACCTTGTGTACAGCCAAGGTTCCAGAAAATAAGATCCCAACCTTGGCTAAACTATTAGAGGGAATTCCCGGTGTTACCCATAACTATATTCGCAACCATGAATATAATGTTTGGTTCACGTTGATTGCTCGCTCACAGGCAGTTGCGGAGAGCATACTGCAAAATATTCGTGTCGGCTTGGCAGTGCCGGAAATCTATAGTTTGCCGGCGATTCGACTTTTTAAGATAAATGTAAATTTGGATTTTGATTTGTTGGATAAAGACAGGTCCCAAGACGTTGAAAAAGCCTCCGTTGTGGACGCTTCCCTGGAGGACACTGATTTGGATAGGCCAAAACCGAAAGATAGTTCTCCTTATGAATTAAACAGCGAAGATATAGCACTTATTCGAGTACTTCAGGGAAACCTGCCGGACTCCATCACTCCCTATAACGTCCTTGCCGAAAATCTTCATTGGCAGGTTAATGATCTTATTTTCAGCGCCAATCGTCTCTTGGAGGAAAAAGTCATGCGCCGTTTTGGGGCGGTTCTGCGACATCAGAAAGCAGGTTTTGCGGCCAATGCTATGGGGGTTTGGCAGGTTGAGCCTGAAAAGGCGGCAGGGATCGGGAAAGTAATGGCCCGCTTCAAGGAAGTCAGCCACTGTTACCAAAGACCAACCTTACCCGATTGGCCGTATTCCCTCTTTACCATGATCCATGGCCGAACTGCCCAGGATTGCGGAGATGTCATGAAAAGAATATCTTTGGCAACCGGAGTACAAACGTATGCCATGCTCTTTAGTACCGCTGAATTAAAAAAGACCAGCATGCAATATTTTCTGGAAGAAGAGACAAACTAGAAAGGGGAAATCCGGTTGAATTTCGTGGATGAAAAAAGCCGTCTGGCCTTTGCCAAGGCCCAAAAATTCATTCCTGGCGGTGTAAATTCGCCAGTAAGAGCCTTTAAGTCTGTTGGGCGTGACCCAGTCTTCATAGACAGGGGTGAAGGTGCCCATATCTGGGATATTGATGGTAACCGTTACCTGGACTTTGTCGGTTCCTGGGGCCCATTGATTGTCGGACATGCTCACCCGGACGTGGTTGCCGTGCTTAAACGAGTGGCCGAGCGAGGAACCAGTTACGGCGCACCAACCGAAGTTGAAACAGTCTTAGCCGAAGAAGTTCTCAAGGCGTATCCCTCTATGGAGATGATCCGCATGGTGAACTCCGGCACGGAAGCCACGATGAGTGCTTTACGTTTAGCGCGCGGCGTCACAGGCAGGACAAAAATTGTTAAGTTTGAGGGCTGCTACCATGGGCATGCAGACCAACTCCTGATTAAGGCGGGGAGCGGAGCGCTGACGTTTGGTGTGCCAACATCTCCGGGTGTTCCGGCTCAAGTTGCGGCCGCCGCTATTTCCGCACGTTTTAATGATTTGGCAGAGTTAAGAGAAATTTTTCAGCGCGAAGGGGAGGAGATTGCCTGTGTGATTCTCGAACCTGTCGCGGGAAATATGGGGGTGGTCTTACCCGAGGATGGGTTTTTACAAGGGATTCGCCGTTTAACGGAGGAGTACGGGGCCTTACTGATCTTTGACGAAGTGATGACCGGATTTAGGGTTAGTTATGGAGGTGCCCAGGGCTTTTATGGGATTGATCCGGATTTGACCTGCCTGGGCAAAGTGATTGGCGGGGGACTTCCGGTAGGGGCGTACGGCGGAAAACGTCGTTTTATGGAACAAATTGCTCCCAGTGGTCCGATTTATCAGGCAGGAACCCTCTCCGGCAATCCGTTGGCGATGAACGCCGGGTTAATCACCATAAAATTGTTACAACAACCAGGAACGTATGAGGTTTTAGCAGGTATGACAACTCGTCTGGCGGAAGGCCTCAAGCAACTTGCCTTAGAAGCTGGGCTGGCCATTTGGGTTAATGCCATCGGAGCGATGTTTTCGGCATTTTTCACTGACGTTCCGGTTAAGGATTATACCGGTGCTTGTACGTCGGATGTGGAAAGGTTTGCCAAGTATTATCGAGGAATGTTAGAACGGGGCATTTATTTAGCCCCCAGCCAATATGAAGCAGTTTTTTTATCAACGGCACATACGGAAGCAGACATTGACCAAGCGTTGGAACAGGCTCGAATGGTCCTGAGGACCCTTTAGCGAAGTTCGAAGCAGGTTCGATGCTCGAATTTGTATGTTTTCAGACGAAAACAATGTAAAGGCAGTATTTTATCTGTTCTCCTAGATCGGAACAGCGGAAAACCGTAATTCCAAAGGGATACCCCTCTGGTTATATAAAAAACCTTGTAAGAAAAAGGTCTCCCAGTACTCACCATGATAGTAAAACTGGAATATTATGGGATGTAAGGATTAGACTGGGGGGAACTCGGTTTGAAAGCAGATGAACGGGCAAGCATAATTGAGCGTTTAGAACAATTGAGGAATTCCAAAGTACTGGTTTATTTTTCTTATACACCTCTTGACGACACTATCTTAGTTCCTCTCTACAGAGAATTGAAGGAAATTGGTCACACTAAAAAGATTGATCTGGTTTTGCACAGTTATGGGGGAGCGGTGGATACACCTTATAAAGTTGTGATGCTGATCCGTGAGTTTTGCGAAGAATTTGCCGTTATAGTTCCTTTTGTTGCCAAATCAGCTGCTTCGATGCTTGTCCTCGGTGCGGATGAAGTTGTCATGGGACCAATCTCCGAACTTGGCCCCATCGATCCTCTGGTCAAGCATCCGGTTTATAAAGACATCTTAGTACCTGTTCAAGCAGTATGGCATTGTTTAGATTACTTGCAACGGTCCATTATCAATAGTTCAGATCCCGAAGTTGCCTCCTTTATGGTAACTCCTTTACTCGACAAGCTTGACCCGTGGCTTATCGGGGACTACGAAAAAACCATCAAGGCTTCTCAGCAATATGCCGAAACGTTATTATCGCGCTACATGTTAAAAAATAACCCAGAACGGGTTCCGAACGTAACACAGGTCTTAACTGAGGGGTACTTTTCACATGGGTACCCGATTGGTCGCCGGGAGGCCAAAGACTTAGGGCTTATAGTGACTGAAGCGCATGGAGAGTTATGGGAATTAATCTGGAAATTATATCTGGTTTACGAAGAACTATTTAAGAAAAAGCAAGAGGAAGCAAGTGAATAAACTCCAGAGGTTTACTGGAGGCACTCAAAAAAGACTCGCCTCTAAGCAGTCTTTTTGGTACTTACGAGAAAGCATAACTTTCAGATAATACTTTCTGTAGTAAAAGCGCAACTAGGCGGTCGCCTTCGCTGAGGCTGACAGAATGAATAATACGTGCGAAGACAGTGTCTGCAAGAAGGGCTAATTCGTACGAAGACAGTGTCTTCGTGTGTGGGCGCCAGCCAAGTTTTCTTTATTTCCAATAAAAATATATTGCGTGTTGTCCCATAATACGGTAGGATAAGTCTGTGCATGTTTTACTATCTATAATACATTAGCTAATAAAATAGGTAGTTATAATAATGGAGGTGGACAATCATGCTAACAACGTTTGGATTTATTACGCCTATGACAGCAGGTATAATTCTTGTCGTTGCTTTGGTTATTTTTGGACCAGGAAAGTTGCCCGAATTAGGAAAATCATTGGGTAGAGGGATAAAAGAATTTAAATCTGCTACTGAGGGAGAAGAGAAAAAGGAAGAAGTTAAGGTTGAAAAAGTAGAAAAATAGTAATGGAAATAAGGAGGATACGGGGCCGGTTAGGTTCGTACCCATAGGGACATGATTTGAACTATGGATTGTTTGGGAAGGCAGACAGCAGATTTGGCTGTTTGCCTTTGCCGTTAACCGGTTATTTTTAGCCGCTTCTTCTGTAAATAAATCTGTCCTTGTTTTATGCCCCAAAAAGCTGACAGATAACTGAAATACATATACAGACAACTATATGGTCAGAAAAATATTAAGAACACATGTTGCGCAACGAACATATGTTTGATACGATCCCAAACGGGAAGTCGTGCCGATCTATGGGTTACTATGCTAAAATAAATGAAGGAGTGATCACTGAATGAAAATTACTGTAGTAGGAGCAGGGGCTGTCGGCGGGTATTTTGGCGGGAGATTAGCCGAGGCCGGCTTGGACGTAAGTTTTTTAGTACGGGCGAATAGGGCCAGGCAGTTGACCAATTCCGGTCTGATAATTAAAAGTCTTTGTGGAGATTTGACTATCCCGCCCCCAATAGTTCAGGATGTCCAGGAAATCAAAGACTGTGATTTAGTCATTCTCAGCGTAAAAAACTATCAATTAGTAGAGGCCCTGCCCCAAATAAGGCCGCTGGTTAATTTAGGAGCCAAGGTATTGCCCTTATTAAACGGGGTTGAACATTTTGAGCTTCTGGCTAATGAATTTGGTCCCGACAATATTCTGGGCGGTTTATGCAGAATAATCTCAACTGTCGACACCGAAGGAGTAATCCACCATACCGGCAAGCTACACGAAATTACCTTAGGGGCACTGCAACCCTCCCAGGCCGATTTCTGTCTGAGAGTGAAGCAAGCTCTTGGAAATTCTATGCTCAAGATCATACTTAGCAATAACATAAAGGTTGATATATGGTTGAAGTACGCTTTTATCACAGCATATTCAGGGACTACAACAGCAAGTCGTTTGTCGATTGACCAGATTGCCAAGTATGAGGCTACGAAGGAAGTCTTTTCACGTTCGCTGCAAGAAATGTGGACATTGGCCAGAGAAAGCGGAGTTTTGCTGCCTGATGATTTTGTGCAACAAAATGTTCGGAGCATTCCGAAATACCCTGCAGGTTCCACATCCTCGATGCATCAGGATTTTTGTAAAGGTCTGCCTCTGGAGGTTGAAAGTCTCCAAGGTGCAGCTCTTCGGCTTAGTGCCAAACATGGTTTGGACGTTCCGACGGTGCGCACCCTTTATGGGTTACTAAAGCCCTTCGAAGGAGGGCCTAACTCAAATTGACCAGGTCAGCCACCAACCACAAGGAATATTTAACGACTACTAAGTTCTTTCAGAGTTTGTGGTCAAATAACGGTCAGCGTATTCAGCAGTTCATCTGAACACTCTGGCTTTTTTAAAAGAGAGGCACTATCCCTTG
Organism: Desulfosporosinus sp. Tol-M2; assembly: GCF_059735615.1. Classification (NCBI taxonomy): domain Bacteria; kingdom Bacillati; phylum Bacillota; class Clostridia; order Eubacteriales; family Desulfitobacteriaceae; genus Desulfosporosinus; species Desulfosporosinus sp. Tol-M2. The sequence goes on along the minus strand of NZ_JCAIJG010000112.1, from coordinate 27,957 downwards.
CGGGATAATACCTCTCTTTTGCTTTTTCGTATCGGTTTGGAGTATGGTTTAATAAGTTTCCCTATTAAACTATGCCTTCGGCCCTGTATTTTTTTTGAAGCGGGTAAATTAATTGGTGAACCTTACTTAAACTTGTAAAGGATTAAATTTGTCCTTGGCTTTTTGAACTTCTTGAGCTGGTGCATCGCTAGTCGGATACCAGCCCTTTGAGTTCATAATATTATAAAGGTTTTCATGAATACTATGTTCTTCGTCGAGAATAGTTTTCAGGTTCTGTCTTAAATTAACACAAGTCGATTCGGTAATGAACGTATTCACTGCGGAAGTAACATGTTTTTCACTGGCCAGTAAATCAGTTACAATTTCCTGTTCAGTCATTATATTTTGCGTATTCAATCTTCATCCCGTCCTTTCTTTATTTATTGATGTGAATTTAAATAATTAAGTAGGGTATCATAATGCTTACGATGCAGGTTAGAAATAGCTGAAAGTTCGGAGCTGATTTTTTGATCTTGGATCGATTGCGCTGCTTGAGCGAACTTGTGGACCAGCAAAGCTTCCGATCCGAGTTGGTCATTCAAAATGGCCAAATTCCTGGCAGTTAATTCAGATTTAGATGTGTTCATGATAATTCTCCTTTCGGTGCTATTTAACACATATATAGAATGCACAAAATACGGAGAAATATGTATGTTGGATGTTCAATTATCTAAAATAATCTTACCCATTGAGTAAGATTTAAAGTAAGTAATATAATGGGTTGAAGCAAAGTGCTAATTGGCAACACTATTTTATAAGCATAAAAACCCTTTATCCAAATCGTAAGACTCCCACTTCTACAAGTGGGATTGGTATACCTTATTCTGCTTCGGTGGGGGTAGAGTCCCCCACCGAAGACTCGATGTTCAACTTTAGTTGAACGAGTTCACTTTTATTATGAAGGAGAAAAAGTTAATGAATACATCGGTTGTGAAGCCAATGAATCGCGTCAGGCTAATTTATCAGTTTGTATCCACTATTTTTCCAATTGTCAAACAAGAACTTAATGGCTGGCAGCAGATAGCAGCGCGATCTCCTGATCCCCGTCTGCGCCGGCAAGCTGCTGAGAGTATTCGAACAAAAGCTTTTCACTGCCAAGGAGGCAGTATCTATGCACTTTATCCTGGTGTGAGTCGAGTTGATGCAGTTCGCTTTATCGTCGCTTATCAAACCATGAGCGATTATCTTGATAATCTGGTCGATAGCCTTGAGGTTCAGGATGAATTAGCGTTTTCTCAGTTGCATTTGGCTATGCAAGAAGCCTTGGATCCTAACGCCGCCAGATCGGATTACTATATGTATTATCCTTATCGGGAAGATGGAGGATATCTGGAAAGGTTGGTCACAACCTGCCAGGAAGGTCTTAACAAGCTGTCGGCTTACAAAATGGTTCAAGAAGAGGCTATTAAATTAGCCAAACTCTATTCCCACCTGCAAACCTACAAACACTTGGCAGCGGAAGAACGGGAAGCGAAAATGTTAAACTGGCTTAACCCATACTTAAGGGATTATCCGGAGATAACTGCCTGGGAATTTGCCGCTGCGACAGGGTCAACCTTGGGAATTTTCTGTCTTTATGCTGTTGCTTTCGATCCCCAATTGACGTATTGGCAAGGGCAAAAGATTAGGCAGGCTTATTTTCCGTGGATCTGCGGCTGCCATATTTTATTGGACTATTTCATTGATTTACGTGAAGATAGAGAGACGAAGCAACTGAATTTTGTGGGGTATTATGAAGATACTGAGATGATTAGTGAACGTCTCCTACTGTTTGTGAAGAATTCTTTAGAAAAAACGCTGCAGTTGGATTATCCCAAATTCCATCGAGCGGTTGTCCAAGGGCTTCTGGCTATGTATCTGTCCGATGAAAAGAGCAGGGACAGCGATATTCGGTCCGTCACGCAGAAACTGTTAGGGGGTAGCGGTCCGGGAGTTAAGCTCCTCTACCGGTTGTGCTGCCAATTGCGAAGGATGAAGGTTCTTTAAGTTGTACGCAGTAAGATGGAATCCGCCAAATCAACAAGGGTAGTTCGATAAGGACTTCCAGGGATTTTAGCTAGGCTAGCTTTTGCTTTGCAGATACATTCAGTGGCTGTTGCATAAGCTTGAGCGATGCACCCTGAGGAAACAAGGGCTTCTTGGATGCTTTGAAGGCCTTGACGTGTAACCTTACGGGTTTTAATGATTTCCGTAAGACACTTTCCATAGATGGGGTTATCCATGAGATAAAGGAACGGAAGTGTTAGGTTGCCATTAAGGAGATCTGTGCCAACCGGTTTGCCGAGAGAGTCTGCATTTCCACTGATATCCAAAATGTCATCGGTGATTTGATAGGCGTAACCAATGTTTAGTCCGTATTCTCGCAGCTGGGTCAACAATTCTTCTGAAGAGGCCCCAGCCAGGTAAGCCCCTGATTGACAGCAGGCAGCCAGAAGCTTTCCTGTTTTCTTGGTAATTCGTTGAAAATAATGCTGTAGGCTGATCGAACTTGAGAATTGCTCATTCGCTTGATTGACTTCTCCCTCACACATGGCTTGGATTGCTTCGACAAGGTAGGTCATACTGGAAAGTAATTGATGTGTAGAAAGAATATTGAAGGCTTCGGCAAAGAGGTAATCTCCTGTCAGAATGGCCGCATGATTCCCATAGAGGGAGTTTACGGTTGGTTTTCCACGCCGGGTAGCTGATTCGTCGATCACATCGTCATGAATAAGGGAGGCCATGTGAATAAGTTCAGCTGCAACGGCTGTTTGGATCATTGGCGGATTTAAGGGGGCAAAACACATACCACTATAAAGAGTAAGGAGGGGACGAATCCTTTTACCGCCAGATTGTAAAAAACCAACGCAGGTTTGTTGAATAAGACCATCGGCTTTACTGAGTACGATTTGCAGCTTATCCTCAACAAATAGCAGCTCGGGAAATTGAAGCGTAGGAATTGACGTGTCCTTGGTGTTATAAAGTTGTTGTATACTCATAGTATCAGCCTCTACCCCCTATCAAAATAATAAGCTTTTTGTATTATGCCATAAAGGGGAAGATAGGATACCTCAAGTTGAATAAAGTTGTGGTTTAACCCGGAGCTTGTCGCAGCTTGAAAAATAACCTTAATAAAGTAATTAAAACAATGGTCGAAACACCGCTTAGTAAAAAAGATGTGTTAGCTCCAAACATATCCGTTGTTAAACCCGCAAACAGGTTTCCAATTGGAGTTGCTCCTACGAAGACTAAGGAATATACGCTCATGACTCTGCCCCGGTATTCATTTTTTGTAGTAATCTGTAAGGTTGAATTTGCAGTTGTGGTAAACCAGAGATTGAATACTCCGGTAATAACTAACAAAATTGCCGTATAATAATAGGTTCTTGTAAAACTAATTAGGATTAACATTAAGGAAACCATTATGGAACTTCTTAATAGAATTTTCATATTAGGACCGGATTTGCTTTTTACTGAAACCATTAATGCTCCGACTAATGATCCTACTCCTAAAGCTGACATTAAAAAACCGTATATTTGTGCCTCTTGATGAAGTATATTTTTAGTAAAAACCGGAATTAAGATATTAAAATTAAAGACAAAAATCCCAATAATAAAAACCATCAAAATTGTTTGGAGAAGGGCAGGTTCCCCGACCATATATTTTAAGCCGTCCTTTATTTCTTTGAGCATATTATTATCGGAGACGTTCTTTTTTACATGGGGCGGCACTTCAACTTTAAGCAAACTAGCGATTACGGCCATAAAACTCAATCCATTTAATAAGAAGCACCAAGCAGCGCCAAAAGAGGCCATTATTAAGGCGCCTATAGCAGGCCCTATTATGCGGGCTAAATTAAATGTGGCCGAATTCAAGGCAATAGCGTTCATCAAATCTTTTTTGCCGGCCAATTCTATTGTAAAAGCTTGCCTTGAAGGTATATCAAGGGTATTCGAGAAACCTAAGATTAACGCTAGGATAAGAATATATGCATAGCTAACCGTGTTAGTGAAAACAAGTGCGGATAAGGTAAATGCTAAAATCATTGAAGTAAATTGAGAAATTAAGACTATTTGTTTCTTTGGGTATCTGTCAACAATAACACCGGCGAATAATGAGAAAATGGTAATCGGTAAAAATTGAGTTGCTCCTAAAATGCCTAAGAGGAGTGGCGAGCCAGTTAGAGAAAGCACGAGCCATGCTTGTCCTATACTCTGCGCCCATGTTCCGATCAAAGAAACGCATTGTCCCAACCAATAAATTCTGAAATTCTTATGGGTTAAGGCTGGGAAATTAGTGCTAAGCGCTGTTGTAGAAATTTTGTAGATTTTCATTATTAACCTCTATTTCATTGAAAGGAAATAAGGCGTGATAAAAGGAGTAACTGAAAACGGTAAGCCATTACACGCCTGTACCAATGGCCCCAGGGTTTTAAAGTATCTGCATCTAACGGCATTTTGTAATTCATCAAAATTACCTCACCCAATAGAGTATAATTCAACAATAATCTCAATTCTCCTTTATGGAGGATCCTAAAGAAGGTATCCCAGCTACTGTCCTTGCGCGGATAGCAGCGGGGCTCGGGGTGTCGATTGAAAAGTTGCTGGGATAAAGCTAAGGTCCAGAGTCTTGTAGCAGGGGCCTTTATATTTTTATAAGACAAATTTCCCCTTATTTCGCTGGGGAGTTGTGAGATAATATGGCTGCGTTGTATTAATAATGGATTATCGGATATAAGCCTAACATGAAATGAATTAGAGAGGAGTCAGAGGGGTATGGATTGGCACCTATTGAACCTTATAGCCGTTATGATTGCGGCCGGATGTTTTGGGGGGCTAGTAAATTATTTTTATAGTAATGATGAAAAGGCGACTATATGGAAGTCGGTAATCTTGGGCTTAGGGGCTTCATTTTTAGTTCCGCTGTTTCTTAACATGATATCTAGTTCCTTGTTAGTAGATAGTAAGGAAGATCCGTATAAAATCTTTATCTTTATGGGATTTTGCTTGATAGCAGCAATTTCTTCAAAAGCATTTATCGGAACTATTTCTGATAAGGTAATGGAGGTAGCCAAGCAAGCCGAAAACAAAGCTATAGAGGCAAAGGAGCAAATCCAAAAAGTTAAAGAAATTGTCGATCCTATTGCAAATAAAGAAACTGAGCAGGATTATGCTGGAGAGCAGACTACTGATGAAATTGGATTATTTAGTATTGAATCACTAAAAGATGAATTACCTGATATTGAAGCTATAGGTGAACAGGAAAAAGCTGTTCTTCATGTATTTAATGAAGGGAAATATACTTACAGAACCCTTGCCGGCTTAAGTCAAGCTATAGGAATGAGTTCACCATCTACTCTCAAATTATTGACGGAATTGGAATCATTAGGTTATGTAGGTCAATTGAACAAAAACAATAGGTCGCTTTTTTATTTATCTGCGCAAGGTAGGAAACTTATCTCAACTTTGAGCGGGCATGTAAAATAAAGTAGTCCAAATTAATCAGTTGTTCTTAAAAGATTACAGTAGGCTAGTCATCATTGGATAATCTTCGTTTTCGACAAGACCGCCGGTAATAGAATGGAGACCGCTATTAAGAAACGCCGATCTAAAAATAGCCGAAGAACCGTACTTTTCCCGAATTATATCGACTGCACTGTCAACCTTACGTCGTTTATCGTAGTCCTTACCAAAGAGAGAGGTTTGAAAGAAATCATTCCGGCAGAGTTCAGATACGCGCAGTCCCATATGTCTTAGCGGTTGACCCTGCCAGAGTTCATCGAATAGCTCACAGGCGATTTCCCAAATTTCATCCGTACAATCAGTCGAGTTAAAGAGCTTTCTTTGGTGGGAGCAATCGTGAAATTCATTCGTTCGAAAGGAGACGGATACTAAACGAGCTAACACATTAGCCTGACGCAGCCGGGTACCTACAGATTCGACGAGGGAAAGCAGTACGAGGTGGGCATTATTGCGATCCTCCACGTCAAAGGGCATGGTCGTAGAATTCCCCATACCCTTTACTTCAATGGTGCCACCGGGTCGAACCGGAGAATAGTCTATGCCGTTGGCATAGTTCCAGACTAACACGCCATGTGATTTTAAAAATAGTTTAATTATCTTTAAGTTAAAATTTGCGAGTTCTCCAATCGTTTTAATACCTCTGGATCTCAGCTTTTTAGAGGTTGCCCTTCCGACCATAAAAAGTTCCTCAATAGGTAGGGGCCACATTTTTGCCGGTATTTCTTCAGGAAAGATAGTATGTACCATATCTGGTTTTTTAAGCTCTCCAGCCATTTTGGCTAATAGTTTATTCGTTGAGATTCCAATATTCACAGTAAAGCCCAGTTCATCTTTTATGCGCTCTTTTATCTCGTGGGCAGTTTTACCTGGATCGTTTGAAAGCAACTCCATTCCAGAAAAGTCCAGAAAACACTCATCAACGGAAAAACGTTGAACAGATGGGCTATATTCCTTAATAATCTCAACCATGGCATCGCTGCACTGACGATAAAGATCATAATGCGGGTGAACAATTATAAGGCTGGGACACTTTTGGCATGCCGAGTAAAGTGTTTCGCCTGTCACTATTTTAAATTTCTTAGCAGGGATTGATTTCGTCAGCACTATACCATGCCGTGTGGTTGGATCACCGCCGACAACCGACGGAACGGTCCGCAAATCGAGTGGATCGCCATGTTGGAGCCGGTATACAGCTTCCCAAGAGAGGAAAGCAGTATTTGCATCAATATGAAAAATGTATCGTTTAGCCATGATTTTTCACCGCCCGGAGATAGTGTACTCTGATTTTACCAGAACATGTGTTCTGTGTAAATAGAATATATTTGCGTTTGTCATACTGTGGGCAGCGTGTCAACACCTTCCGGTTGTAAGACAGAATCAGGTATGATATTATTAATTTGTAACATATTTTGGGAAAACCATAAGGAAAAGGGGGGTGGCTTATGGAAAATATCCTACCTTTTAATTTTCTTTACACCTATCAAGACTACTTAAGTTGGCCTTCAAATGAACGATGGGAAATAATTGACGGCATTGCTTACAACATGACACCCGCTCCATCGTCGAACCATCAGAGGATTGTTAGGGAACTTGCCACAAGCTTTAATAACTTCCTGAAAGGAAAAACATGCGAGATTTTCCCAGCACCCTTTGATGTTCGTCTCCCTTATCAAGGCGAGGATGAACATCTCGCTAGGACTGTAGTACAACCTGATCTTTCTCTAATCTGTAATAAGCACTTGATTGATCAACATGGCTGCAAAGGCTGCCCTGACCTAGTCATCGAAGTTACCTCACCCTCCACGATGCAGATAGATCTGAAAATAAAATTTCATTGTTATGAAATGGCTGGGGTTAAAGAATATTGGATCGTTCATCCTGAGGGAAAAACGATCGTTGTTTATGCCCTAGGTTCAGATGGCAAATACGGACGTCCTAATGTCTATACCTCTAACGACCAGCTTCCCGTAAAAGTTCTACCCGGCCTGATCATAAATCTCATCGAAATTTTCCAAGTTCTAACGGATTAACAAAAGCATAAGGCTTATCGTACTTTGATTATTTTTTGCAGTGGAATTATTGAGACCCAAATAGTGATTTCTCTGGCAGGATTTGCAGGGTATGCTTGTGCGCAAAAGATCGAATAATATTACCAGATTGAAGCGTAATAAAATCTTATGCCGACAGCGGCGAAGCAGGTCTGCTGTCTTTACAAAATAATCTCTAAGGAGGTTTAAGCTTTGGCTAAGACAACAAAACCAATGGTCCAACTTACACCAGAATTAGAAAAATTCAAGTATGAGGTAGCTCAAGAGATTGGGATTGCTAATCGAAAACACAAAGGCTTCCCCAACTCGCCGCAACAATAATCTATACGGAAGTGGGTCAGGTTTAACCTGACCCACTTCTGTTCGTAATCAGAACATCCCTATGCTGTCTTCAGCGTTTACTAGAACATCCCTGTGCCGTCTTCAGCGTTTCTTACCTCGTCGTACCTACTTCGTTTCAATGAGACCCCACTTCTATAAGTGCGGGTGGGTACTTCAGGTGGGGTAGAGTCCCCATCTGAAGCCTCGATGTTCAGCTTTAGCTGAACGAGTTCACTCGCATTCATTTCGTTCCTACCTCGTCGTAAATCAAGCCAAAGCGCAGCCCAACCAATGAATGAAATGAAATTGCAAAGGGAACCGTTTAAGCCAACCCCAAAGAATCACACCTTGAAAGCTTTGGTGACCGTGCAATTTCATGTGCATTCATTCCGTTCCCAGCCGTCTATTGCAAATAATGTTCATAATCTTTACGATCAATTCCAGGGTGTAGGCTGATTGCCAAGGCGCCGGCAATAATTTTAGCTGATGTCTTGATGAGATCATCGATTTCTTTTGGGGTAACCATCAGGTTTCCTTGGAAAGGGGAAAGCACATCATCGATAATTTTACTAAATGTTTCCGGTTTAATGCCCTTATAAAGTTTATATAACGACGGGCTGGTTATGAATTGTTGAAAAACCCCTTCGACCACATCATGGGCAATCACGGATGCATTGACAACAGTGGGGAGTCCGATGGCAATCACTTTACAGCCCACCGTTTCTTCGTTAATGCCGACCCGTGAATTTCCTACGCCCGAACCAGGATGAATACCGGTATCAGCGAGTTGAATACTTGTCCCAACACGTTCGAGTGAACCTGCTGCAAGGGCATCAATGGCAATGACCAAATCCGGCTTAACATGTTCGACGATACCACGTATGATTTCAGCGGTTTCAATTCCTGTGATTCCTAAAACGCCTGGGGCAAGGGCGCTTATTTTGCGCATATTACCTTTTAATTCATCGGGGGTGAGTTGAAAAAGATGACGGGTTACCATAGTTTTATTTATGACTTGCGGACCTAAGGCATCGGGTGTAGCATTCCAATTGCCCAATCCGATTATTAAAATGCCGGCATCTTCTTTAAGATTCATAAGTTCAATTAATTTGTCTGCTAATACGTTGGTAATATCGTCATGGACGATATGATTATTTGTTCGTATTTCAGGCGCATCAATGGTAATGTATTGGCCTTTGGGTTTATTGATTGCTTCAGCTCCTTGATCAGTTTGGACGGTAATTATGGTGACTTTAGCATGTTCGCATATTTGTTCATCCATTAGGACGCCGGGAATTTCTTCCCCGCTTTCCCCACGCAGAAGCTCATGGGCTTCAACTGCCAGATCAAGTTGAACATTGAGGTGGCGATATAGTTCTGATTTTTTCATGTTTTCTACTCCTTTGAATGCATTTAAAAAGTCACTGGTGCTAATAAAAGCTCCAGTGATTAGAGAGGAGAAACGAAAGGAAGAGTTGGATGGGGGAAGGGCATTCGATGATTCATATTATGTTCATCGGTTGCAAAATTAGTATTGGCTAAAACAAAAATGATATACAGGGAAAATTTAGGGGGGATTTTTTAATTGTTGTGGTATACTTATAGGTATTATATGATAATTATTCAATTATTGTGCTGTACAGCATAATAAGCTCTGCTATAATGTAGCATGGAGGGTTTATGCGGATTATTGCAGGTAAGATGCGGGGCCGTCAACTAAAGACGGTAGAAGGAATGCAGACGCGCCCGACCTCGGATAAAGTTAAGGGTGCTATTTTTAATGTTTTAGGGGATAAGGTCTTGGATGCGCGCGTATTAGACCTTTTTGCCGGAACCGGAAACTTGGCGATCGAAGCACTTTCTCGTGGCTCGCATGATGCGGTGCTGGTCGAAAAGAGTCGTGAAGCACATCAGGTGATCCGGAAAAACATTGAACAAATGGGAGTTAGCCATAAGACCAAACTTTTATTGTTGGATGCTATTAAGTATATAAACAGATACCCTGATGAAATTTTTGACCTTATTTTTCTTGATCCTCCTTATCGTGAGGGACTTGCGTTAAAGGTTATCTCGACTTTAAAGGAACACTCTTGTTTAGCATCAGACGGCGTTATTGTCGTTGAAACAGCTAAAGGCGAGGATCTGGATGGTGATATTTATCCGTTCGAAATTCGCAAAACGGGGGAATATGGTGACACTAAAGTGTGGTATTTACAGAGAATGGATGTATGAGGAGAGGAAGGATATAAGTGGAAAAAGATATTGCGGGTTTGCTCAATGAAGTGGAAGAAATTATCGATCACGGGACTAAGATCCCGATGACGGGGAAAGTATTGGTTGATGATACTGTGATCTTTGAATTACTGGATCGCGTACGTGCAGCCATGCCTGAGGAAATAACCAATGCTAAATGGGTTTTGAAAGAACGACAACGAATTTTGGACGAAGCACAAGTGGAAGCTCAGAAACTCGTGGATCAAGGAAAAACTTACGTCGATAAGATGGCCGTAGAAAATGAAGTAGTTAAGCAGGCCCAGATCTATGGAGAAGACATTGTCAGGCAGGCGCAAACATTTGCTCATGATGTAAAAATTGGGGCCGTTCAATATGCTGATGAAATGCTTGAGCATGTCGAACAGGGTTTGCACGAAACGCTTCAATCCCTGCGTAAAAATCGGGAGGAATTAAAGCGGTTAGCCAAAGAGGATCAGGAAATAACAGGTAAGTCTGAAAAAGAAAAAGGCGAGTAACCTCTCTTTAGATGATAATTGTCAACAATTACCCCGACTTTACAGGACCTTTCAGTGTTCTTTATCACCTGGATCTGGGTTGGCGTACTGACACGAGTATAGTAATAAGGGTCATGATACCTATAAACACAAAGGAACTTGCTTGCCAAGTATTCCAGAAAAGAACTGACGGACTTGGAACTTGAAGGGCAAGGGCCGAAGCGGGCACCTTCGCAAACAGGAGGAAGAATTGGCTTAGTCCCAGGGCAATGATTCCTTGAAGTGCTCGAGCAACCACGAATGGAAAGAAACGTAAATCGGTTTCGCTGATAAAACCGGCAACTTGGGCAAACACTGAAAGACCACTCCAACCCATGAGGAGGGCTAAAAGCGCCACTTGCTGATTAAGCTCGGAAAAAGCTTGGATTGTCCCCTGACATCCTAAGGTCATCTCAAAAAGACCATTAAAAAAAGATTGCAGAACAGGAACCGGAATTACCTTGATAACGATATGGAGCAGGGTTGCTAAATAGGCTGTAACATGCCAGATGTTTAATAGTCGGATGATCACTGAAAAAAAGGCCATAAAGCCTGCGACCATAAGCACGGTGGTTATACTCTGTTTGATGGCGCCACTAAGAACTAGCCCGAAAGCACGGTTGTCTTTGGATTGAGTGTCTTTCATCTCTTGCCATGCCCGCTTGAACGAAGGGAAAAGGATCAGGTGTCGGGGAGAAGGTGTAACACGGTAAAAACGAAAGAGGAAACCGACCAACAAATTGGCGAGATAAATAGAACTTGAAAGGATTATACCGAGTGTAGGTTTACCTAACATGCCGGAGGCGACAGCACCAAACATAAATCCTGGACTGGGGTTATTGGTAAAGGCTAAGAGGCGTTCCCCTTCTACACGTGTAATCTCTCCGGCTTGACGAAGTCGAGCGGTTAGTACGGCACCCATAGGAAAGCCGGACGTGTAGCCCATAGCCACAACAAAGGCTGCCTTGCCGGGAAGGCGAAAAACTGGGCGCATGAACGATTCCAGAAGAATTCCCAGGAAATGAACAAATCCTGCCGCCATTAGGAGCTCGGATAGAATAAAGAAAGGGAGCAAAGCAGGGAGGACAAAACGCCACCATAAGGCCAACCCTTCACCCGCCGAGCTAAGAACTTCCTGGGGATAGATAAACATGCCAAGGGCCAGGAGACTTAAGGCAAGGACCTGGGCTATGGTGTACATGAATATATCACCTTCCTTCATAATTTATATGGAAGAATACTGGGACCTAGAAGTTAGAGTTTCCCTTGACAAAGGAAAATGTGCCAACTATAATAATGAATGTTGAACCTAAAGGGGGTGTAATCTTATGGGTGTTCCGCAACATCGCCAATCAAAATCCAGAGTACGCAAACGTCGGGCTATGTGGAAAATAACTGCACCAAACCACATCGAATGCCCCCAATGCCATAAACCAAAAATGCCGCATTATATATGCCCTAATTGTGGGTATTATAATTCCAAGGCAGTTATTGTAGTCGGAGAATAAGGTTTATTAATAATAACAAAGGATTCTTTTTAAAAAGATTCCTTTGTTTTTTATTTCAAAAGTGATAAAAAGTTGCCAACAATCGACAGGGTTATTTCTTGAAAGGTGTACTCAGATAGTTTATAATTGCGACCAGGTACTAAATTCGAGGCGCGAGATACGAGATACGAGATACGAGGCGCGAGACACGAAGCGAACAGAGTGAGTAGAATGATTAATGTTTCAAATTTAATTCGTACCTCGGTTCGCAGAATCGAATTCACAGTTCGGGCATCGGGTATCGAACCTCGTGCCTCGAATTTGTTGGAGAATCGAATTACAATTCGGGCATCGCGTATCGAGCCTCGAGCTTCGAAATTACGTGTAGGGTAAGAAATGGTGATATAGATGGGCCGTAACAGTAAAGAAGAACGCCGTAAGGTATTAGGGGAAGAGCTCTCCAAACATCCTTTCTTTACCGATGAAGAGCTTGCGGAAAGATTTAAGGTGAGCGTCTCAACCATTCGTTTGGATCGTGGAGAATTAGGGATCCCTGAACTTCGGGAACGAACCCGGGCAGTAGCACAGGAAGCGTATTCAACGTTAAAGTCGTTAGATGACCAGGAACTGATCGGGTAACTGCGGGAACTTGTTATTGGCGAGAGAGCCTGTTCAGAGTTGATGATTGAGGAGAGCATGGTTTTGGCTAAGGCAAGGGTTGCACGGGGGCATTTTTTATTTGCCCAGGCTAATTCTCTGGCCATTGCCTTAGTAGATGCGCCTATAGCCTTGACCGGCAGTGTCAAGTTGAAATTCATACGGCCAGTTCAGCTGGGGGACGTTGTTGTGGCTGTGGGAAGGGTACAAAAACGAAAGCAAAATATTTATTGGGTCCAGGTATCCGCTCGCGTTGGTACGGAGGAAGTGCTTCGTGGGGATTGGATACTATTTGCAATAGATCGCTTGGATGTACGGGAAACGGAGCTGGAATAGATGAGAATTGCTGTGGATGCGATGGGGGGGGATTATGCCCCGGAGGAGTTAATAAAAGGGGTGCTGATGGCCGCAGAAACATGGCCTGATCTGCATCTTATCCTGGTCGGGCAACATGAGCGAATGCTACCTTTTTTCTCAGGTACAAAACCTGCTAATGTATCATCTGTTGAAGCGTCCGAGGAGATTGGGATGGACGAACACCCGGCGAATGCTGTTCGAAAGAAGAAGGATGCCTCGATAGTAGTTGCGACCAGATTGGTTAAGCTTGGCGAGGCTGATGCCGTCGTTGGTGCAGGGAATACCGGTGCTCAAATGGCTGCTGCCCTATTGGGCTTAGGGCGGATCAAGGGGATCGAGCGACCGGCCATTGGAACGATCTTCTCGACTGCAGAAGGGGGAACACTTATTCTCGATGTAGGAGCCAATCTGGATGCGTCACCGGAGCACCTTTGTCAATATGCAGTGATGGGTAGCATCTACGCGAAAAAAATCTTAGGAATTCCAAATCCGCGCGTTGGATTACTGAATATAGGGAGTGAAGAAGGAAAAGGAAACGAACTGACCCAGAAAACGTATTCTTTGCTTAAAGTGGCTCCGATTAATTTCCTTGGGAATATTGAGGGCCGGGATGTACCCTATGGGCGGGCTGATGTGGTTGTCTGTGACGGGTTTGTCGGGAATGTTTTGCTTAAAACAGCTGAAGGATTGGTTGGGGTATTTGTTCAGCTTATTAAGGAAAGAATTACTTCAACCATGCTCCGTAAGCTTGGTGCGTTGGTTGTAAAACCGGGTTTAAATGAGTTCGCTCAGATGATGGACTATGCTGAGTATGGTGGTGCTCCTTTGTTGGGTGTTAATGGGATTAGCATTATCTGCCACGGAAGTTCGAAAGCAAAGGCGATCTTTAATGCTATACGGGTGGCCCAGGAATGTGTTCAAGTGCGTTTGATTAAACAGATTCGAGAAGATCTCCCACAGTAAAGTATGAAGGTTAGTGAGTGAACTCGCTTACGCTAAAGCTGAACATCGAGGCTTCAGATGGGGACTCTACCCCACCTGAAGTTACGAAGAACCACACTCCCACTTATAGAAGTGGGGGTCTTGAAAACTTGATAAAGAGAAAAGAGAAAAGAGGACATGCGACTATGTTTAGTGTTGGAATTGTGGGGACGGGGTCATATGTTCCTGAAAAGGTTATAACCAACGTGGACTTAGAAAAAATGGTGGATACAAACGATGAATGGATTTCCTCACGCACAGGGATCAGGGAACGTCATATGGCCCCGAAGGATATACCTGTCTCGGAACTGTGTTACCAGGCGGGATTAAGGGCAATAGAGGATGCTCAGATTGCACCGGAAGAGGTTGACCTCGTTATCGTAGCAACGATGACGCCTGACTATGCATTTCCGGCGACAGCCTGTCTCGTTGCCGCTCGGTTAGGAACAAAAAATGCAGCGGCTTTTGATCTGGAAACGGCATGCACTGGATTTATCTATGCGGCGGCGGCGGCCAGCCAGTTTGTGGCCACAGGAATGTACAAAACAGTGCTCGTTATCGGCGGGGAAACGATGAGCAAAATACTTAACTGGGAAGACCGTTCAACGTGTATTCTCTTTGGTGATGGTGCGGGAGCAGCGGTGTTACAACCGGTTAAAGAGGGATTTGGCTTTTTGAGTTTTGAATTAGGTTCGGACGGATCCGGAGGTAAATTACTCAGTCAACCGGCCGGGGGGTCTCAATGCCCGGCGAGTCTGGAAACAGTTAAGAACAATTTACATACCCTTCAGATGGAGGGCAGAGGAGTTTATAAATTCGCCGTCCGGATTATTGGGGATGTTACGCTGAAGGTCTTGGAGAAGGTAGGTTTAAGAAGAGACGAAGTGGACCTTTTTATCCCCCATCAAGCCAATATACGGATTATTGATGCGGCGGTTAAGCGCTTGGGAATTTCCCCACATAAAGTAATCATAAATTTATACAAGTATGGTAATATGTCCGCCGCATCTATTCCCGTAGCCTTAGATGAGTCTTTTAAGGAGGGACGCATTTCAGAGGGAGATACCATTGTTATGGTAGGATTTGGTGCAGGCCTGACCTGGGGAGCGTGTGTATTGAGATGGACGAAAGCAGGGTTAAAGAATGATTAAAACAAGGATTGGTGATCTGATCGGGATTGAATACCCGATTTTTCAAGGCGGAATGGCTTGGGTTTCCACTGGAGAATTAGTTGCCGCAGTTTCGGAAAGTGGCGGCTTAGGTATTATTGGTTCTGGACAGGCCCCTGCAGACTGGCTGCGTCAGGAAGTTCGAAAAGTGAAAGCCATTACGAAAAAGCCGTATGGAGTAAATGTCATGCTTATGTCCCCGTTTTTGGATGAAGTCATGCAGGTGATTTTAGAAGAGCGTGTCCCAGTGATTACGACAGGCGCAGGGAATCCTGGAAAGTATGTGCCTAAACTTAAAGAAGTAGGGACGAAGGTGATTCCCGTGGTTGCTTCCGTTGCGTTGGCTAGACGACTGGAGAAGGTAGGGGTGGATGCGCTCATTGCCGAAGGAATGGAGTCCGGGGGACATATCGGGGAAATTGGAACCTTCCCTCTGGTTCCCCAGGTGGTCGATGCCGTGAAAATACCGGTCGTTGCGGCAGGTGGTATCATGGATGGCCGAGGCTTAGTTGCGGCTTTAGCCCTGGGGGCTGAAGGAGTACAAATGGGGACACGTTTTATGTGTGCCGAAGAATGTACTATTCCGACTCATATCAAAGAGAGAATTATTAAAGCCAAGGATCGTGCTACGGTTATTACGGGACAGTCAACGGGTCATCCGGTGCGTTGTTTGGATAATCGCTTCACCCGGGAATTTGCACGATATGAACGGGAAGGGATGCCGGCTGCAGAAATTGATAAACTGGGCGTGGGGAGATTGCGCTTAGCTTTTGTCGATGGGGATATGGAGAACGGTTCAATTATGGCAGGTCAAATCGCTGGAGCAGTTAAGCGTATTGAACCTGTAGCGCATATTATTCAGGACATTATGCAATCTGCAGAACGGGAAATTGAGCGTCTTTCGGCACGGTTTAGTGAGGGGAGGACTTAGAATATGGGTAAACTGGCCTTTATTTTCCCTGGCCAAGGATCTCAGTATGTCGGCATGGGAAAAGAACTATTTCAGACTCCCAGCGGAGGGAGGGCGCAGGAGACTGCCCGTGAGATTCTAGGAAGTAAGTTTATTACGTTGTTGTTGGAGGGACCGGAAGAAGAACTTCGACAAACAGCTTGGACCCAACCGGCGATATTACTTGTAAGTGTTGCGGCTTGGCAGCACCTTGCTGAGGCTGGGATTGAACCGGATTATGTTGCCGGGCACAGTCTCGGCGAGTATTCGGCGCATGTAGCAGCCGGCAGTCTGGACTTGGCGGAAGCACTGCGTGTGGTTAGAAAGCGTGGAGAACTCATGCAGGCAGCTGTTCCGACCGGCGGGGGGATGGCTGCCATCATGGGGCTTACCGGTGAACTGGTCGAAGAAGCTTGCTATCGAGCAGCAGAACACGGCGTGGTCGGACCCGCGAATTACAATTGTCCGGGACAAGTGGTTATTTCCGGAGAAGTATCGGCCGTAGACTACGCTATCAAGGTCGCCAAGGAGTTGGGAGCAAAACGGGCGATACCGCTCGTCGTGAGCGGACCATTTCATTCCCGTCTCATGGAGAGAGTGGGGGAAGAACTACAACCGGTTTTAGAGGGTGTGTCCTGGAATACGCCACGTTGCCCAGTTATTGCGAACATTGATGCCGCCGAGGTTACCACTTCAGAACGTACGGTGAGCACGTTGGTTAAGCAAGTTAGTGCTGCTGTGCGATGGGAGCAATCTGTTCGTCATCTTCTGGACTTAGGGGTAGATACCTTCGTAGAGTGCGGTCCAGGCAAAGTCCTGACGGGTTTGGTAAAAAAAATTGCCCCCGGTGCTAATCTTCTCCACGTAGAGGATATGGTGTCCTTAAAAAAGTCACTTGCATATATGAAGGAGAGTCGTTAAAATGATGCTAAATGATAGTGTGGCCATTGTTACAGGGAGTGGGCAAGGGATTGGACGCGCCATAGCTCTGGAGTTGGCAGCAGCCGGTGTGCAAGTTGTTGTTAATGATGTGAATTCCGATAAAGCTGAGGAAACTGTTGAATTGATCCGTGCAGCCGGCGGAGAAGGCTTAGCCGTTCAAGCGGATGTGACTAAAGCTGCTGATGTTGACCGATTAATAAAAACAGCGTTAGATCAGTTTGGCAAGATCAACATTCTGATTAATAATGCCGGAATTACACGGGATTCGTTGCTGCTTCGTATGAAAGAAGCGGATTGGGATGCGGTCTTGGCTATTAATCTCAAAGGAGTTTTCCTCTGCACTAAAGCGGTCAGCAAAGGAATGCTCAAACAACGATCAGGTGTTATTGTTAATATTTCCTCCGTCGTGGGCCTTTCGGGCAATGCCGGACAAGCTAATTATGCGGCATCGAAGGCCGGGATTATCGGATTTTCCAAATCCATCGCCAAGGAATTTGCCTCGCGGGGAATTCGGGTCAATGCGATTGCTCCGGGGTATATTTCTACAGATATGACGGAAACCTTAGGAGAAGGGCTGCAAACTGAAGTCTTGCGTGCCATCCCACTCGGTCGCCTGGGTAAGCCCGAGGACATTGCTCAAGTGGTTCGCTTCCTTGTGTCCCCGGCGGCATCTTATATAACAGGACAGACCTTGTGTGTCGATGGGGGTATGGAAATATAGGCTTTAGTTATCTGCGAAAGGAGGTGAAGAAGCGGCATGGAAGTTTTCGAGAAAGTGAAGGCTATCGTCGTCGAACAACTTGGGGTAGACGAGGAGCTTGTTACCCCGGAGACCTCCTTTAAAGAGCTGGATGCGGATTCATTGGATATTGTTGAACTAATTATGGCTCTGGAAGAGGCATTCGACTTGGATATTCCGGATGAGGAAGCCGAAAAAATTAAGACAGTCGGAGAAGCTGTCAGCTACATTAAGGAGAACAAATAACCTCAAAAAGGTCCCGTACTCAGCTGCGGGACTTTCTTTTAAGAGATTATCTCCCTCCATACTAAATGAATTTTACGCTCATAGAGAAGCGCGATATTAAACTGCGTGAGGCGAGAAGCACGATATTTGACTTTCGAGCCTCGAACATCGCGCCTTGCGTCTCGATAGATTAGAGGTCGACAGGAGGAACAATTGTGAAAATACCCGAGCTTCGTATTGCCGATTTGGTGGCCAAAATTCCTGTTATCCAAGGAGGAATGGCTGTTAGGATATCTATGGCTCCTCTCGCAGCAGCTGTTGCCGAGGAGGGAGGGATCGGAATAATTGCAGGCAGTGGTTTGCCGGTGGAAGAATTTGTTGCAGAAATCCGTGAAGCACGTCATCGTACGAAAGGGATTATCGGGGTCAACATTATGTTTGCTGTTCGCGAATTTGCGCAGCTGGTTCACGCCGCGTTCAATGAGAAAATTGATCTTTTAATTTCAGGAGCCGGTTTTTCCAGGGATATGTTTACCTGGGGTAAAGAAAAGGGCATCCCGGTTGTGCCCATTGTTTCATCAGCTAAACTTGCTAAATTATCTGAAAAACTTGGGGCGGCCGCCGTGGTTGTCGAAGGGGCGGAGGCCGGCGGGCATTTAGGGACGCTTCGTTCGATCCACGATATCCTCCCGGAAGTAATAGCAGCCGTCAGTATTCCTGTCATAGGTGCAGGAGGCTTCGTCAATGGAGAAGACGTCGCCAAGACCCTGAAACTTGGTGCAGATGGGGTACAAATGGGAACCCGGTTCGCGCTTAGCGAAGAGTGCAGCGCAGCTCCCGCTTGGAAAGAGGCAATGCTCAAGGCTACTAAAGAGGACGTGCTGTTAATTCATAGTCCGGTGGGGATGCCGGCGCGGGGGATTAAGAACCCCTTTACCAAGTTGCTCGAGGAAAAAGCGGATGTCAAGCCGAAGAAATGTCTAGGCTGTCTTAAGCAGTGTGCGGGTAACTTTTGTATTATCAGTCGCTTAGTTAAGGCTCAACAGGGCGATATTCGGGAAGGTCTTATCTTTTCTGGGGCTAATGTCCATAAGATTAAAGAAATTTTGTCCGTGCATGAAATATTCGAGGAGCTCAAAAACGGAATACTCAGCTTTAAGGAGGAAGAATGTTGAAACACCGTGCAGTAATTACCGGAATGGGTGTCATCTCTCCCGTCGGCAACGATCTGGATGAATTCTGGAATAATTTAATCGGAGGAAAGTCCGGAATCGGACTATTAACGCGTTTTGATACTGCCGATTTGCCGACTAAGGTTGCGGCTGAGGTCAAAAACTTCGAGCCGACGGAATGGATTAACAAAAAGGAAAGTCGCCACATGGACCGCTTTGTTCAATTTGCCATCGCAGCTGCCAAGTTGGCGGTGCAAGATTCGGGACTTGATTTTGAGAAAGTAGACAAAGCACGTGCCGGTACCGTTATGGGTTGTGGGATCGGTGGTGTAATAACGTTTGAAGAACAAAAAGAGGTGCTCATGAGTAAGGGGAGCGGTCGGATTACCCCGTTTTTTGTTCCAATGCTGATTGGCAACATGGCAGCCGGACATTTATCCATCGAGTTTGGTTTAAAGGGATCCAGTCTGACGGTTGTTACAGCCTGTGCTTCGGCCACTAACGCCATTGGAGAAGCGTTACGGATTATCCAACGCGGGGAGGCCGATGTCGTGCTTAGTGGAGGAACCGAGGCGCCGCTTACGAAGTTGGCTTTTGTCGGCTTTTGCGCTGCGAAGGCGATGTCCACTGAAAAGGAAAACCCGGAACAAGCGTCGCGACCCTTTGATAAGCGGCGGAGCGGTTTTGTTATGGGCGAAGGAGCAGGGGTCTTGGTCCTGGAATCCTTGGAACATGCAGAGGCTCGGGGTGCTCACATTTATGCCGAACTGGCCGGCTATGGAAGCACATCAGATGCCTATCATATTACGAGCCCGGTGCCCGGCGGAGCCGGTGCAGTCCAAGCGATGCGGCTTGCCATAAAGGATGCGGGGTTAAGTGTCGAAGAGGTTGACTATATCAATGCGCATGGAACCAGCACAGGGCCTAACGATTCGGTGGAAACCTCCGCTATTAAAACTTTGTTTGGCAGTTATGCGTCGAAGTTAGCGATTAGTTCGACCAAATCAATGACCGGGCATTTGATGGGGGCTGCGGGAGCCATCGAGGCGATTATTTGTGCGCTGAGTATTAAACGGGGAGCGATCCCGCCAACGGCGAATTATGGAGAGCCGGACCCGGAATGTGATCTTGATTATGTCCCTAATATAGCGCGCAAACAAGAAGTGAGGGTGGTAATGTCCAATTCCTTAGGTTTCGGCGGGCATAATGCCGCCATCGTCTTAAAAAAATTTGCATAAGGCATATGAAAGAAAATAACAAGTCAAAGATTGACCGGTTATTTTCTTGAATGTGCCTAAGGTAAGGAGATCTAAACTAAATGGTTGAAAAGAGCCGTAATGCGACTCCGAATTTCATAAAGACGGAGGGAAGATCAGGGCGAAAGAAATATGTCGTGACTTCTCTGAAACAAGAACTGGGACTTGAATTAGCAAAGCGATTGGGACTTCAGACTCCGCCGAATCGCCTGTTTAGCACGGCCTTGACCCATCCTTCATATGTCTTTGAAAATCCGCAGTTTGGCAAAGAAACAAACCAACGGCTTGAGTTTTTGGGTGATGCAATTTTGGACTTTGTGATTGCGGAGTATCTTTATCTAAGTTATCCTGAGCGGCCGGAAGGAGAACTCACAAAAATGCGGGCTGCTGTCGTGAATGAAACGACTCTGGCTCACAAAGCGCAGGAAATCGGGTTGGGGCAAGAGCTTTTGTTGGGTAAAGGCGAACAGGTATCCGGCGGACGGGAACGGCCCTCCATCTTGGCGGATGCCTGGGAATCAGTTATTGGAGCGATTTACTTGCAATATGGATTGCAAGAAGCCCGCCGGGTTATTTTGGAGATGCTCAAACCGTCCATTTACGAAGTCGCCGAAGGGAATTACGGGGACTATAAAACTGTGTTACAGGAAAAAGCACAACGGGAAGAAATAGAAGTAAACTATCAGATCCTGGCGGAAGAAGGACCTGATCACAATAAATCCTTTACGGCGGGTGTTTTTCTGCAAGGAAACTTAATGGGCAAAGGTGTGGGCCGCACCAAAAAAGAAGCGGAGCAACATGCTGCAAGGCAGGTGCTGGAACATTGGGGGAGGGAGAACGATGGCTAAACCTGAGAATTTCCCGGTGTTCTTAAAGGGAATTCATATTCAGGGATTTAAGTCGTTCGCCGATCGTGTCAAATTGGAATTAGGCCATGGATTAACTGTAATTGTTGGTCCGAATGGGAGTGGAAAAAGCAATGTCGCCGATGCAGTTCGCTGGGTACTGGGAGAACAAAGTGCCAAGAGCTTGCGCGGGGCTAAAATGGAAGATGTGGTTTTTGCCGGAAGCACACAGCGTCGCCCTGTCGGCATGGCGGAAGTGTCCCTGATTTTTGATAACTTAACAGGAATTTTACCGTTGGATTTTAGAGAAATCACGATTACCCGACGGGTCTATCGTGATGGTGAGGGGCAATATTTGATTAATAATGCAGCTTGCCGGCTCAAAGATATTCAGGAACTATTTATGGATACGGGAGCAGGCAAAGAAGGATTCTCGATCATTGAGCAGGGGCGGGTTGAGGAAATCTTAAACCTAAAATCGGAAGAACGTCGCTCGCTGATCGAAGAGGCGGCTGGAATTACCAAGTTTCGTTTCAGAAAGCGCGAAGCCTTAAAGCGTCTTGATGCAACAATCTTGAATCTCCAACGTCTTGAGGATCTAGTACGAGAAATTGAGGGACAACTGACTCCTCTGGCTGCCCAAGCTCAAGTGGCCGAACAAAGCCTTGCGCTCTCCGGCGAACTTAGACGCCTGGAAATCCAATTGACTGTTCTCGACATCTCAGAAGGGAAGCATAAGTTGGCTTTAGCTTTAAAGGATTCAGAAACCCTGCAAGCCAGTTTAATAGAGGCTCAAGTAATATTGAGGTTAAGAGAAAGTAAAAATTTAAAAGATAAAGTTCTGCTCAAAGAAATAGAGGATGACTCGCAACGGATGCAGGGAGAGGGGTTTCAGGCGGGGCAGGCAAGCGAAGCTTTAAAACATGAGTTAAGCATTCGCGGTGAGCGTTTTAAATATTTTACGGAGCAAATCGCCAGGTTGACCGATGAGATCCAGGCAGATGAGGGAAAAATTGAAAATTTGAATCAACGGATGAGCACCCTTGCGGCAAAGCTAGCGGTTTTAAAGTATACGGTTGAAGAAGCACAAAGCAAGGTCTCAGACCGAGAACAGAAACTGAAGTGTGTTCGAGAAAGTAAACTGGCAGAAGATATTGACCGAATTAAGACCGATCTTTTTCAAGCCCTGTCAGACCAAGCCAATTGTGCCAATGAATTGACCGGGGCTCAACATACTCTGGTATCGCTTGAACAACAAGTTCTTCAGATAGTGCAGGAGCAAGGGCTAAAAACAAAAGAACGTCAATCCTTGGGTGAAACTTGTAAAGCGCAGGAAAAAGAACTGGCTGAGCTGGAACGACAAATCCTGGCTGGAGACGGAGAAATGTTCAGGCTCAGGACAGAGTGGGATCGGCTAAAATCGTTGCGCGAAGAAAAAAAGGTCGAACTTCAGAAGCATAAGGCCCTTACAGATCAAGCCAGAGCGCGCAGGCACGCTTTGTTGTCGTTAGAAGATTCCTTTGAAGGGTATCAACGTGGGGTACGCGAGGTGATGCTGGCCAGAAAAAAGGGGATCAAGGATTGCATGGGTCTCTGCGGGACGGTGGCTGATCTGATCGCCGTGCAGGAAGAATATGAACTGGCTTTGGAGACCGCACTGGGAGCGGGCTTGCAGAATGTTGTGGCGGAGAATGAGAAGGCTGCAAAAGAGGCCATTGCTTATTTAAAGGTTCATCAATTCGGACGGGTAACCTTCCTGCCGCTTGATATAATTCAGGGGAAACGGATATCTGTGAGCCAGGTAGTTGAGAGGGATTCCGGCTATATCGGGATTGCAGTCGATCTTATTTCTTATGATTTGTTATACAAACCGGCGATGGCGTTTCTCCTGGGGCGCATTGTCGTAGTCAAGGATATGAGTGCTGCGACCCGGATCGCTAAAGCATCCGGGTATAGGCAGCGCATTGTGACTTTAGAGGGGGATCAAGTCCATCCCGGAGGTTCTCTGAGTGGAGGGAGCGTTCAGCTCAAAGGAGGAAATTTGCTTGCCCGTTCCCGTGAAATCGATTCCTTGCGAGTCGCGTTAGTACGGTTAGAAAAAGATTTACTTGAAGAAGAACGGGAATACTTCGAGCTTGATCTTCGTCTGAGGGAAATTAAGGAAAGTATGGATAATTTAACTCTTAGACAACGGGAAGATAACGAACATCAGGTCATGCTTAGGGCGGCGCACGGGAATGTGTTGAGTCAGTTGGGGCGGCTAGAGAGTGATTTATTGGGGTTAGATCTTCGGAACCAGGGAAACAGTGCCCAAAAAAACGAACTTTGCCTTTATATAAAAAGTTTAACCGAACGTTTGGAAATGGCAGAAAAAATATCGGTCAATTTACGTGAAGAGTACAATCGGCGAGAGATTGAAGCAAAAGCCGCGATAAGTGAGGAAGAATCGTATCGGGAGCAACTGACCCAGGAGAAAATCCGCTTAGCCAAGTTGGAACAAGAATTAAATCAATGCACGGAGCAACTTGGTCAGGAACAAAAGAACTATCGCGAAAATGAAGCAACGCTTCAATTTAAAAAACAGAACCGGGTTGGTTTCCAAGAAAACTGCCAGGTGGTTGAAGCGGAGCAAGGGGCGTTGAACCGGCAATTGGAGAAACATTCACTTGCCCAAGAGGCCCAGCGCTGCGCCTTAAGGCAACGCGGACAAGAGAGAGAGGTTTTATCGGCCGGTATACTTGAACTGGAACAGGAGATACATGCCCAGCGTCAGTTAGAGCATGCGCTGGAACAGCGCCTCCATGCCAATGAACTTCGCGTTGTCCGCTTCGAGACGGAGTGTCAAGCAGGGGAAACCCGTTTAGTTGAGGAGTTTTCTCTAACCTGGGAAGAGGCCCTGCCTTATCAGACCGAGGAGGGAAGGACAGTCCTGTGGCGAAGGGTGCAAGCGCTTAAACAACAAATTGAAGATTTAGGCCCCATCAACCAAGCAGCTATCGAAGAATATCCTAAAATGCAAACCAGGCAGGTTTTTATGTTAGCCCAGCGGGATGATTTGGTCGAAGCAAATCAGACCTTGCGCCAAGTGATTTCCGAACTGGATAAGACCATGAGTGAACGGTTTATAGAAAGCTTTCATGCAGTGAATGGGGCTTTTCAGGAAGTCTTTCGAGAGCTCTTTTGTGGCGGAAACGCGGAACTTCATTTAGTAGACCCCGAACATTTATTAGAAACAGGTGTCGAGATTATTGCTCAGCCCCCAGGTAAAAAACCTCAGCTCCTTTCCCTCTTGTCCGGCGGAGAACGGGCTTTAACGGCCATAACTATTTTGTTCGCCCTGCTGCGGGTTAAACCGAGTCCGTTTTGTATCCTGGATGAGATCGAAGCATCTTTGGACGATTCTAATGTCCGGAGATTTGCCCAATATATTCAACGTCTATCGGATTCAACCCAGTTCGTTGTTATTTCTCATCGCAAAGGAACCATGGAATCGGCTGATGTTTTGTATGGCATTGCCATGGAGGAGAGCGGTGTATCCAAGCTGCTTTCCGTCAAGTTCGACGAACGATTGGATGAGAGACTTGCGTGAGGGATTTGTGTGACACAACGCTTGGTACTTACGACGCAGAGCAAACTAACCGTTCAAACTCCTACTCTGGGGAGGGGGTGCCTGCCAAATGAGCCATCCTTGGCGCAATGGCAGCAGTGCACATCCTTGTGCACTGCCCCGTATCTGGGGTCGGTAGCTTTCACGGAGTTCGCTTTTCTGCTTACGAAAAGACCCCGCGCTCGTGTCACACTGCGTCCCGGGCTTGGAACGATGAACGGAGAACGGAGAGTGTCCCGCTATGTTTATTCAGTCAGCATCGGTTCGTACATCATAATTGCATGATTCTCTGTAATGAAGTCATCGCCTATTTGGTTGTTACCGGGGTCGAACACTTTTCGCCTTATTATGTTATGGCGCATGTAACCTCCCCACCACTCCTGTGTAATTAAATGTTCACTTTCGTAAACCTCATATTTTTGAGGCGAAGGTTGTTCACATCTCCATTCCCCTTCCAAGTCCGAATCTCCTACACTTACGAGAAGTTGATACCGATATGGAGTCTCATTCTTGATTTGGAGATCTATATAATTGTGAACCACTGTGGCCCCACTTCCGAATGGTTGGGTCCGGTTGGCATCAGGAAATACGTCATGCGTGTGCCGCCACCGTTCTGTAACCTTTAATGGAGTATGTAAGGCCATCCAATAAATCAGATTTGAAAGTTGGCATAAGCCTCCTCCGACTCCGGGAACAAACGATCCATTGGTTAGGATAATCCCTTCAGAGAAACCTTTTGCTTTAGTAGGCTTCCCTACCAAACGCCAAAAAGAAAATGTCTCGCCTGGTTCCAGAACGAGGCCATTTATCTTTGCCGTAGCCAACTTCAAGTTGGTTACTTTGTTTTTCTGCAGCCACATATCAACGTTTCGGAGGCGACGATAGAGTGGGGTCCTATGCTCCGCCACATTGTAAGGGAGTTGTGACGTCTGTAAATTTCCCGCATAGCGTGTTGACCTGACAAAAATCCATTGGAGGTAACGACGCCATGTAAAATAATGCCTTCCTAGAAACATCCGAAGCTCAGAACGGTTCACGGGCCTTTCTGATCGATAAAAGGATTTTAATCCCAAAACTTTTCACACCCCATATTTTCTATCCCTGAAAATAGATTGCTAAAAATTGACCATTTACAAATTTTCTTCAGCCATTTGCTCGCTTTGACAAAGACTGAACAAATATTTATATACTTGTTTGGCATACTCTTTATAGAGCTGCTCGATGTCCTGCATCCATTCAACTCCCCGTAAACATATATCCGAAAATTAAATAGCTCTGTACAATCTTCTCATTTAATCAAAACTACAGATATCCAAAAATGTATTTGTCTTTTGAGCCTCTTCCTTTGAAGAATACACCAAAAATTCCTTTTTACCTTGAATATTAGCTATAAGTAATTCTATTGATTTTGGGTTCTTTGAAACCTTAAGTATTTCTTGAATCTCACGCTGGCGTGCTAAGTATTGTGAATTATTCTCTCTTTCCCCTATTTCCATAGCTTTTAAATCATAGGATTCTCCCATTTGCTCACACCTAATGACTTCTTGCCAATGCGGATAATAGGCCACAAGTTCTAAAAATTCTTTAAAACTATCTGTTATTTTGCCAAACATTCCGTTGCGGTTAACATACCCAACTGGGTAATTATCATCTTTAATATCACCAATGCCGCCAATCGTTCCGAAGCAGTTTCCTTTAGTATCAACTGCAAAAATTGAAAATTGAGGGACAGGGTAAAACCGGAAATCGTCCCGTATTTGTGTAGTGCAAAAGATTACATCACAGTTCTCTCCCAGTAGCTTGTAAATTTCGCATGAACGTTCATTTTCAGGAACTGGAATTACTCTTTTTCCAGCTAATACAGCTTCTGATTTTTCCCCATCTTCTGATGTGTAAAAATATCCTATTGCATTATCCTTGTCTTCAATATCAATAATCAGCTTTTTTGGTATGTCCATCAATCTCTCCTGATAATAATACTTTTGAAAATACTGGATCTTTCCAAAAACTTAAACCGTTATATGGATCGATTCCATTAGCTAAGGCAGAAATGATTTCCACCGCTTTACTAATCGCTATAATTTATTCCCCATCTAATACTTACTTCTTTTTCATATGTCATCGAACAAAATAAGACACGCTCATAGTTAACGGGTGAAAACAAAAAGAAAGAAGGCGATTCCTATTA
Source organism: Desulfosporosinus sp. Tol-M2 (assembly GCF_059735615.1). Classification (NCBI taxonomy): domain Bacteria; kingdom Bacillati; phylum Bacillota; class Clostridia; order Eubacteriales; family Desulfitobacteriaceae; genus Desulfosporosinus; species Desulfosporosinus sp. Tol-M2. Next base: position 705 of record NZ_JCAIJG010000112.1, on the reverse strand, counting down.
TCGAAAAGATGACTCCGCCAACTCGTCTAATCAAAAAATAAGAATCTTGCGGTTCTTTTGTCGCCTTCCAACTATCAGTGATTTTCCACATGAACCTAGGATTGATTGCATTACTCATGGCAATAGCAATCCAGACCAAAAAGAATAGTGTTGTAAATATATTGATTACGTTAAACGGACTAACATTCACAGGATTCATAGATTTTCCTCCCCTCTATCTCCAGCAGATTAGATAACGTTTGGGTGTTACCGTAGCGTCATACTACTTCCATATTGGCAAAGTTACGGTAACACCCGGTTAGACGAAGTAGCGGACGGAAATACTTAAGTCTTATAGATAATTATTGTTTTTAAGGTTAGCCGAAATATGTTCTTGAATAAATTGTTCTACTATGTCCTTTTGTTCTTTCTTTTTCCATAAATCTATAACTATTATTGGTTTGATTAAAAATAATAGAGGTTTCACATTTAGTTTAAGTGTATATTTGCTAGTCCATTCGTACGATACTATTTTTTCCCATACCCAAAAGTAATTTTTGTATTGAATCCCACCTTCAGTTATTTTATTTCTTTGTAAAGAAATAAATATAACAATACTTACTGCTAATATCCAAAACACTAACTCAATTAACCAAGAACCATCAATAGCTGTTATGCTTTTAAATCTAATTACGTTAAATATGGATAATGAACCTACAGCTACCC
>NZ_JCAIJG010000066.1:0-19562 GCF_059735615.1 Desulfosporosinus sp. Tol-M2 | reverse complement strand
CAAATCCCCTCGCCTCCACCATTTAACAAGCACAAAGCCGATAGAACGAATTTCCTTTGATATCAAAGGGTTTCGGGCTATCGGCTTTGTTTTTGTGTTCAAATAATTATCGTTCCAAGGTGGTTCGTTCTTGAAATACCCGAAAAAGTGAACCCACTTGAGAACGCTAAGCAAAAAATGAACCCACTTGAGAACGGTAAGAGAAGTTAGCGTTCTCAAGTTTAATTTGGGCTATTTCCCGACTACATCCACGCTGATTTCCGTGCCGTCGCGGAATACGACTGCCACATTCCGTTCGCTGTGAACCGTGTACCTGTCAACCGTTGCTCGAAACAGGGCTTCATCAAATTCGGTCAAAAGCCCGTCCTGTCCTCGCAATTCGTCAAGGAACATATTGAGCCGTTCCCGCCGCACGAGGATGGATTGACGCTTTTCGGAAAGTTCGGTGAGGTGTGTCCGTTTCTCCTCGTACTTGTCGTTGAGTGCACCAAACCGCTGCTCATAGTCATCTTGATTAAGGGTCTGGCGAGAATTTTCTTCCATTGCCGATTTCAAGGCATTGTAGGTGTCCACGCTTTCAGTGTTCAGCTTTTCCATCTGGCGGTCAATGGCAGCGGTGTCGGTCAGTTCCGCAACCACTGTTTCATATTCCGTGAAATAGTCATCTTTAACAGCGAGAATTTGATTGAACGCCGTGATAAAGGCGTACTCCAACTGCTCCTCTGTTAGGTGCGGTGACTGGCATTGCGCCCCACGAGGTTTGCTTGGGTCGCGGTCGCTCCGTTGGTATTTGGCGTTGCATTGCCATACGGTTTTTCGGTATTTGGTGTTTGAACCCCACACTTTTTTGCCGTAAAATGCTCCGCAAGTGCCGCACACCACTCGACTGCCGAAAAGGTTAGTAGTGTTTCGGGAAGTGCCAATTTCACCGTTGCGCCTGACCTCATCCTGAACAAGGTCGAACATCTCACGGCTGATTATGGCGGGATGGCTGTCATCTACCCAGTATTGTGGCAGTTCGCCGTTGTTTTTGAGCATACGGTGGGTAAGGAAACTCTCACAGTATGTCTTCTGACTGCGGTTACATCCTGCATACTTTTCATTGGTTAAAATGGAAAATACCGTTCTTGCTCCCCAGTTTTTCATTCTTCTTGGGGTTGGTATCCTTTGCTGTGTTAGGTATTGGGCGATAGAATTCGCCGTCTGACCGTTGAGGAACAGTTTATAGATAAGACGAACGACCTCGGCTTCTTTTTCTACAATTTTTGGTTCGCCGTCCTCGCCCTTTTCGTAGCCGAGGAAATTGCCGTAGCAAATGGTAACCTTACCGTCTGCCATTCGTTTTCTCTTTCCCCAAGTGACATTCTCCGAAATCGACCTCGATTCTTCCTGTGCCAGCGAGGACATTATAGTCAAGAGTAATTCACCCTTGGCATCGCCGGTGTCTATGTTCTCTTTTTCAAAAAAAACGAAAACGCCGTTATCTTTGAGTTTGCGTATTACCGTCAGGCTATCAACCGTGTTTCGAGCGAACCTCGATACACTCTTGGTCAGGATGAGGTCTATTTTGCCAGCCAGAGCGTCCTCGACCATTTTATTGAAACCGTCGCGCCCCTTGGTCGATGTACCACTGACCGCCTCATCAGAATATGTGAAAACATAATCCCACGCAGGATTCGCCTGAATGTACTTTGTATAATAATCAACCTGTGCTCCGTATGATGTGAGTTGTTCCTCATCGTCAGTGCTGACCCTTGCGTAGGCTGCCACTCGCTTTTTTCGCTGTTCCGTCAGGACAGCTTTCGTCTGACGGTCAAGCGTCGGTGGCAACATTGTTACCCTACTTGCTCTCGCCATTGTCCGCATTCCTCCTTGCTATTTGTTTTTGCCGTGCCGCTTCTCGCTTTTCGGGCGTCCAACTTTCCCGCCGTGAGCGGTCTATCCATTCTCGTTCGGCAGTCCTACCATCTTTCATTATGAATGTTAGGCAGTTCGGAGCGGGAACGATTATCTCTGTAATGTTATCCATACCGCCGAGTTCGTCGGCAAGCCGGGTCAGCACATCTTCGGGTATCTGCTTTGATGTGCCGCAGAATTCCTTGCCAACAGAAAGATAAGTGGCGCAATGCCAGAAGTGCTTGCCGTTGGCGACTTTCCGCTTATAGTGCTTGCCGCAATCTCCACAGGTTATTTTCGATGTGAATAGGGTCGGAAGCCATGTGCCTTCGGATTTGTAAATCGCCGCGCGTTCAGTTCTGACCATCTGTGCCTTTTGGAACGTATCCTCGTCAACGATGGCAGGATGCGTCCCTTCGGCGTAATACTTCGGTAAAATGCCGTCGTTCCTGACCTGACGCTTGGTTAAGTGGTCTGTAGTCATCGTTTTTTGAAGGAGACAGTTTCCCGTCAGCTTTTCGTTCTGCAGAAGTGAACCGATGACCGAAGTGTTCCACCGACCACCGCTGAATGATGGAATGCCTTCGGCGTTGAGCCGTTTAGCGATAATCGACACGCCGTCGCCGCCGATGTATTCAGCGAAAATACGCTGCAGAATTTTTGCTTGTTCCTCGTTGACGGTAATCTCGCCGTGTTTGATCTCATAGCCGTACATCTTGTTGAAACTGACGACCTCGCCGTTTTCAAACTTCTTTCGTATACGCCACTTGCAGTTCTCGCTGACTGATAAACTTTCTTCCTGTGCAAAAGAAGCGAGGACGGTGAGCATTAACTCGCCGTCCCCACTGATACTGTGGATATTCTCGCGTTCGAAATAAATATCGACCCCGAGCAGTTTTAACTCCCTGACTTCCTCAAGGAGAGTGACCGTGTTCCTCGCAAACCGCGATATGGACTTGGTCAGCACCATGTCGACCTTTCCGGATTTACAGTCAGCGAGCAGTCTTTGGAACTCGCCCCTGTTTTCATTTGTGCCTGTGATATCGTCTGCGTATACGCCACAGTATTCCCAGTCGGGGCGGTTTTGTATCAGTTTGCTGTAATAGCTGATTTGTGCCGACAGTGACTGCAACTGAGCTTCCTTAGTCGATGATACTCTGGCGTAAGCCGCCACACGTTTTCGCTTGGGAGCGGGTGCGGAAATTGGCTCGATTTTCGTGATTTTCAAGGTTTGAATCCCTCCTTTCGTCAGTATGCATATTCGCTCTAAAAGCCGATAAAGTCAAGCGTTTACAGGTCATTTCGGAGTTTTCAGCCCACCAATTATAGGTCGATATATGCGCTCATATTTTGTGCATAGCTGCTGGTACTCACGTTCCGAAATCAGCCCCTGTCGTAACAACCGGTCGGCAATATGTTTTCTTCTGCCGTACTCGACCTCACGATTAAATTGCTCCTTCGTCATATCACCACCGCCTTTTCTGATGATGCTTCCGGGAAGCGGTCAGCAGTGTAACAGGCTGTCGAGCAGAATTTCCTCTTTTTGTTCCCGTTGTTGTCGAACTTCTTACCGCAGCGAGCGCAGACGGCGGATGGTTTTCGGTTTGCCTTGTGATAAGCCAATCGGCAGGCATCGGAGCAGAACTTCTTTGTACTTCGGGTCTTTGTAAACGGTTGCCCACATTGTAAGCAGAGGTCTATGTTTTCTTTGCAATCTTTGTTCTTTGTTTCTTCGGAAGCAGTGACGGCTTTGATGGCGTTCCTGCGGCAGAATGATTTGACCGTATCCTTGGAAACCCCGACCTTATCGGCGATTTCCTTGTAACTCAGTCCCTGTCCGCGAAGCGCCTTAATCTGTTCCTTTTGCAGAACCGTCATAATGACACCTCCGTGAAACAAGGACGGCAGGTTGCCCCGCCGCCCTCACTTGTAATTATTCAGTTTTAATAAAAGCATCGGTGAAACCTGCCGCCTTTACCCTTGCGAGCATGGCATCGGCATTGGCTTTGACCGAGTACGCACCGACCTGAACCCGGTAGAGCCTTTTCGGCGTGGCTGGTGTTTCGGGTTTGGGTGGTTCGGTTGCCGCAAGTAGCCTTTTGACTTCGGCACGGAAGGTATCCATCGACTTCCCGAACCTCGAGAACCAGTGACCGGGGTCGGCGTGATTGCTGGCAATACCGCGTCTATGTCCCTCGTAATGCCCGATGATAACGCCATCTGCCATCGGGTCGAGTTTGTACTCCTTGCAGAGGTAGGCGCATAATTCAGTAGCTTCCTTGTAGACAGCATTGAAGTAAGCCGCATCGGTCAAACCGTCCTCGCAGATCTCAAATGAAATATGCGTATCGTTACCGCTGCCCTTGGAACCGCTCCCGCAATGCCACCCACGATGATTCCACGGCAGCGTCTGGTATGTGGCGATTGTTCCGTTGGCCAGCTTGCCGATGAAAGCGTGGACGCAAACCTGTCTACCGCCGGGCTTATCCTGATTCCAATGGTTGTTGTACTGGTTCTTTCCGAGCAACCCGTCATCGGGTCCGACGTAACGGCGGAGGCTTGGATTGTTGGCGCCGGTGGAATGCAACATGATGCCCTTCGGGGTTATAGTTCTGCCCGCCTTGTAGCAGGCGTTGTTTGTAAGTATTAGCTTTCGTAAATTCATTAAAATCCCCTCACAATCTATAAATTTGCAGTAGCAGGTTCGGAAGGATACAGATGATAAGAAAACTTCAGATCACAGTAAGCGGTTGACGATGTGCCATCGCTTCCCATACAGACATACAACCCATAACCTGCAGGGATTCTGGCTTGACGCATTTGAATGTGAATGTGTAGGGATTCAGCTGATGTATTTGAGCCGATAGGCGTACTCCGTGAGATTCTGGTAAAGGTCTCCTCATCAGCGGAGATATAGAAATCCAGTTCTTTCTCACTCGTATCCGATTGACGGCAAAGGGTTAACAGATGGCAATCATAAGCAGTCGTATAAAGCAATCCACCCTGACCACCAATTACCACGCTGCTAATGGGCAAAACTGTGTGCAGAGGTCCACGAACGCTGTTGACACCGCCTGATCCCGAAACATTGCCCGATAGTATATATCTTAGGTAGCTTATCCTGGTAAATGGATTGACAACTGCTGTTGCGGTGGAAGTGAGAGTTATTCCGGATGTCGCGTTTTCCGTTCTTTCCAATATAAACAGGCTCTCACCCGGGGCTACGGTGACATCTCCGATGGAAAACCGTTGGCTCGTCCAATAGGCTGTGCAAATCGGATTCGGATCTGTTCCTGTGCCATAGGCAATGTTCGTTTCATCTTCGATGCCCCTTATGGATTTGGCAATGGTCTTGACTGTATTGCGGAGGGTGTCTTGGATTAACACTTGTACATTGTTTGCGGCAGGGTTGCCCAAAGCCGTAACAAAGGTATACGTTACAGTGCCGATTACTACGTTATTGCCATTCGCTATGCCACTAAATGTGATGGATGCTCTGCGGCTGATCATATCAGGTGCAGAAGCGGTTTCAATTGGATGCAAATGGTTGAGAAGAATTCCTGTCCTCATATTCAGCGTGTCATGCGTTTCATCGAGTAAGTTGTGTGTTGTATTTAGCAGTGCATAATTGTCATTTAGCAGGTTATAAGTGAGATTTAGCATATTGTTTATTTCTTCAATATCCAGTTCGGCCAAGGCAGAGAGTACCTGATTAAGCCATTCCTGAGCGGGTGGCTCCGGTGGCTCGGCTATACCATCTGCAAGGGCCTCTTCAACAATGGTCAGTATTCGGACGCTTTTCCCGACCACATCGCCATAAGTAACCCTTATCTCCAACTGCCCGACGCCGATGAGCAGTGTGTCGGTTGCGCTGGGCGACCATGTAAGGACTTCATCAGCGTAGGTAGTAATCACTGGGTAGGCAATACCATCGGGTCTTTTGTATATTGCATTTAGAGCAGCCCCGGGGTAGGTGTCATCCATTAAATTGGAAGCATCAAACTCAAGGTGGCGAAAGTAATGTTCTCCCCGCCGCCCGATAAATACCGTCGCGGCTTTTGTTAAATCAATCATTTCCCGTCACCATCTTCCCGTCCGTGAAGCTGCTCCAGAGCCGCCTTGAGCTTCTCGGGAATGGGCAGTCCCAGGTGCGCAGCGTTTTCAAGCATGGACACGCCTTCGTTTGAGCAGTAGAAAAAGATGACGGCGGTACGCAGTACCTCTCCGTTTCCGATGAGATAGAGGTCCATGATATGAGCGACGCCCACCATCACAAAAATCAGCACCTTCTTGCAGATTCCCTTAAAACCGACCTCACTGGACAATTTTTTGTCTACAATGGCGCACATGACACCGGTAATGTAGTCAACGACTACGAACACGAGCAACGCGTAGAGAAAGCCGTCAAAGCCACCGAGAAACCACCCGAGAAAGGCACCAACAGCTGCAAAAGCCAACTGTATCCAATTCCAAATCTCTTTCATTAGAAATACCTCCATTTCATGAATTTGTGTATAGAAAAGCGCTCTCGCATAATACGAGAGCACTATGGCTGTATAGTGTCTAAAGCTCCAAGAACAGGTCCTGAATTTGTTGCATCACATCTGCTTTTGGTCGCACAGTTCCAATGGGCAGCCCTGTTATGGGTGGAATATTAAAAGCCGATGAAGGGTCAAAACCATTGACCGCTGCAATGACAGGATCGAGGGCTTTTCGGAGTTCCAAGATGTGGAACGGCCAGTTTTTAACAGTGGTCTTTCCGGCAGCAATTTCTTCACTCCAAGTTGCGGGCGAAAGGTTGTAATAGCTGCGTACTGTGTTTACAGCAATTCGAAACGTCTGGATATGAGTTGCCTTCACATGCGTTTCGTTCGCGGTGATCGTCTCAAATGGTGGTGGTAATACAGTAAAGGTCCGCACAACCTCAGGACTTGATGATTCGATATCACTATCAAGGCAGCGGAGGGTCACGGTATGATTCCCTGCGGTCAACGTTGTTGATTGGTACACTGTTTTTACACCATTGCCTATATAGCCGCTTACGGAAAACATCTCGGGGTTGTCGACACTGTTAATCCAAACACCCGCATCGATTTTAACTTCCACAATCTGCGTCTGACCATCCGGCTCAATGCCTGTTGTAATCATGAAACGCGGGGTGGCATTGTAACTCGAACTGCCAGACACCGGACAGACGATTACCGGGGCAGTCGGCGGGCTGTTTTTCTTTATTGTGCCGCTGACTACATAAGAAGAGACTGCATCCAATGCATCGGTTACGCTGATACGATAGCGGGTATACATTCCGGCTATCTGTGATGCGTTTGCTGTATACGTCCCCGAGGTAGCGCTTGAAACGATGGTAGTCAGAGCCTCATACGCCGACCAGTTTGTCCCGTCCGTTGAAGTTGAACGCTGAATGACATACTGCTTGATAAGGCTGGTTCCGGGTATCGTTCCGCTCCATGTCAAAGTAACAGTAGTGGCTTCGTAAATTGTAGGAGCGGCGGCAAAGGAGGTCGGCGGCGTAGGTAGCGTATTTCTGCGGACAGTGTTGCTGGAGACAGTCCAGTCTGAGTAGAAACTTTCACCAGCTGCACCTCGTGTTCTTACCCGAAACTTGCGGTAATATCCACGCGTTCCTGAAGGACTGACACTCACAATGCTGCTTGTTGCAGAAGTGTTCACCGTGGTCAGTGCTGTCCAAGCGCCCCAGCTGCTGTTATCTGCCGAGTCACTATATTGTAGCTCATAGGATGTGATGGCATTTCCTGCACCATCAGATGCACCACTCCATGAGAGGCTGACGTTTCCTTCAGCTAAAGCTGCACTTACTGAGCAGGTCGTCGGTGCCCCACAAGCTGTGATATTACAATAGATACTGTTACTGACCTTCTCTATTGAGTAGACATCAAATGTATCGATAGTCCAAATGCCAAATTGGGTATATGTTCCCGGAACTCTTGATACATTAGGTTCGTAACTGCCGCCGCTGGCCGACAGTATCAGCGTGGTCAGAACGTTCCATGAACTCCATGTGCTGTTATCCGTGGATGTACGGCTGGCAATCTGGTATCCCTTTACCGGGCTGGTACCGCCTGACGCTCCGCTCCAAATCAGCGTAATGGTCTCGTCGCTATATGCTGCGGGAGATGCAACGGCCGTCGTTGCTGGCTTCGGTGCTGTATTTCTTCGGACAGAGTTCGTTGATACTTTCCATCCGGAATAATAGCTTGCTCCTGCTGCGCCGCGTGTCCGTACTTGAAATCTCCGGTAATCGCCTCTTGTGGACGGCGGCGATGTAGCCACGCTACCGCTGGTGGCTGTGGTTGAAACCGTAGCCAGCGGCATCCATGCTCCCCATGTGAAGTTATCAGAGGAATCGCTATACTGAATCTCATAACTGGAAATCGTGTTATTGATGCCGCCGGATGCCCCGCTCCATGAAAGGGTAATCCCGCCTTCAGAGAGTGTGGGACTGACCGAACAAGAAGTCGGTGCTCCGCAGGCTGTGGTAAGAAGCGCCGAACTTAACACCGTGTAGCTTGAATTGTCAATTACACCGGAAGAAAGCGTTAGCCTCCCGTCCGACACCACCTGAAAGCGCACGCCCTGCTCAGTGTTCCCGGTAGTGGAAGTACAGGTGACCGAAACATATCTGAGCCTCGGTGTGGTCCCGTCCCAGTCGTCGCCATCCACCGCCTTAATACGTACCTGCGAGGAAGAACCATTTACGGTCATGGTACAAAGCAGGGCATAGCCGCTGTGGATGAAAGAGCCTGATGAACCTAATGCAGCGGATATGGTGAAGTTGTAGGTCATCTGGCTATTGTTCGGTCGGCTCTTAGAATAGGTAATGGTGTAATGAACGGTCGGGCCTGAGCCCGCCTGCAAAGATACGCCGTTAATATCCGCCACTGTCGTTCACCTCCTTATTCATAGACAGCCGTCACAAGAGAATTAACCAGCCCGCAAAGGCTCGTATTCAGCCGGGTATCAGTGATGTTATTTGCGACTATTGATGTGGCGGCCGTTGGTATAAGCACATCTGCAATTCCGAGTTCATAGATATCGCTTGTTCTTGTCAATGCCGGAGCCACAGGCGTTGCAGCGGGGGTTCCGTCAACAACGGCAATCTGAATGCTTCGGCTGATCTGACTTAAGCGAACCACAATCCGGTCAATGCGGGGATTGCTTCCATTTGCCGTTGTCAGTGGCATATTTAAGTTATCCGTATTCTCATAACGGTATCCGTTAATCCACGCGCTTCCTGCTGCCACATTCACAGCCACGCCGATCGCTGGCGACACCTGTAGGTTTGTCGCTGTCATATAAAATACTCCATTGGAGACAAGACTTCCGAAATATGCTGCAAAGTCAATTGCGTCATAGACTCTGTCTCCGTCCGAGGAGTTGAAAAATCCGCTTTTCTCCATATTCATTTCCTCCCGTTAAGCTCTCGCGTAAGAGCAAGATATCATATAAAAACCCACAGGTAGCGTGGAAGAAGCAGCGTTCGACACCACACCGCTCGCGTTAATCGTAATCGGCATATTGGTACCACTGCCACCCACTGCAGTCGCCACAGAGCGTACAGTCGAGTATGGGTAAAAGTTTGCATTTGTTATCGTTAGAATCGTACCGCCGGAGGCGACTCCCGAAGCACCAACGTTTACCTGCATTCCTATTGAAACGACGCCCTTATTCACAAATGACATATTCATGCCTACAGTGACGCCGCTTCCAAGCGAGTATGTGAGTGAGGTATTGGCTTCCTGTGCAACCTTCGCGGTAGTGATAGCACCATCTGCGATCCTCGTCCCTGATACCGGCGCGTTATAGACATTGTTAATACTGGCCGCAAAGGTGCTTCCACGAACTGCAGCGATTATGTCTGTTAGAGCACCAAGCGGGAAGCTTAGCCAGTTCGCCTGCCCGGACGGGTTGTTGAATACGAAAACAGAAATTACATAGAACGTCATAGTATTACGGGATATAAAGAAGCCCATGGCCCTTTGATAACCGTTACCTGTGTTGTCCCCGCTGTGCTTTATCAGAAAGACATGCCCGTCGTCACTTGGCTGGTCACTGAATTTGCTGCCACTCCACGAGGTGAAGTAAAACGAATCCCCTGGAACCATGTTATGCAGAGCGTATTGACCGATGGATATAGCACCTGCGCCTACGGTTATTTCAAGCGCAGGAAGTTTTCCAAACAGATTGTTAATGGTATCTGCTACGTTGTCTCCCTGTATTTCCGGGTCTACTTCCGTCAAGTCACCCAAGGTTTCCTCTACAGTACCCAGCGTTCCTTCCACGACACCCAAGGCTTCCGCCACTTCGGATATGCCGGTCGGTGCTGATAGCGCAGTTTTGACCTCGCTCATATCGGACCGGATTCTTTGCGCTATTGTTAGTTCAGCCTTCCCGAACACTACGCTGATGCTCTGACCGTCAGCATCATAGGTTTCTTCAACCTCAGTGATTCGTGTAGTCATGGATACGCCCCATGCTTTGGAGATGACTTTGACGGTCTGTCCAAGGTCGAAGTCTATCTTGTATGTCAGGTTGCCGTGAGGGTTGACCGATGTGTCGAATGAATATCGTATTGCCTGCTCATTTAGCTTGCTCTGACCTCTAAAAGTCAGAGTCTCGATGTAGTCTGTTCCGAAGTCTTCAGCCCGTAGGTCTTTGGCATCTACAAAGATTTCACGGCGGATCTCCCCGGTACCGCTTGTAATGGCAACGAATGTGCGGCTTTCACCTTCACCCTCGCCGCCGATGAGTGCAGTATTGGCGTAATCCGCCGCGCTTTCTGTGTATATCTGTTCAGTCAGATTCTCGTACTCCTTGGAGAACACCGCTTGTGAGTTGGTCCCGTTATACAGCTTCACTGTAAAGATGCCTGTAGCAGGAGTGAACACGGTCTTAATACCTATATCCGAAGCGACACATAGATCCGTCGCTGCATCCATCAGATTCCGATATGAAATCTGGGTACTAACGGGTATGCTCAAGTTCGGAGACGAGAAAGATATCCCGGTTATTTGCCGGGCTGTGTCGGTAGGGCTGATGAGATTATTATTTATAAGCTGCTCCATACAGGTTGAAAGGTCGCCGGACAACTTCTCTGGTCCCCACACAATACGACGGGAGAGAAAGGAAGTGGCAAAGCGACCGCTCGCCGTGATGATTTCCCGCTCGGTCTGAGACAATTCCAGATGCTCAATGATCCCAGCCTCTTCATCATCGTTCTTCCAAAGGATGTTGCCCTCTTTTAAGAGCGCATTGTTCTCCGGTGTTACGATGGCTTTTAGCTCAAATGAACCACACTGGGAGTAACGCCGCGTCCAGCGCAGGTACTCGAAAGACTCCACGATACCCGCAAGCTCACGATTTGGATTGTAGATATATAGTTCCATATTCACACCCCCAAAAACTGCGGCCGGTAGTAAATGCTGACTTCCAGCAGTTCCATATTGACCGAAGCGTCATAGCGCAAGGTGTTAATACCTGCGGCAAGCTGGAAAAATACCGATTCGGTGTCCAGCAAGGAGAAAGCATTTGTTACCACTGTTCCGTTGACGCTGACTACACGCTTACCAGCGAAATGGGTATATACCCGAAGCTCATCCCCGGCGCTCATTGTAGTGAGAAGCCGGATGTATTCGCCGGTGTCAATGTTTAAGAGTTCCGGATTCGTCACCGTTCCCAGTGCTTGGAACACGATCTCGCAGCCGCAGGAAACATCGCCGATGTTGTCTACCGTGATAATCTGGCTGGGCTGGCGCATTCCAAACTCCATGCCGCTTTCAGGTATTTCCAGTTCAAACTCGAACAGCGGTATCCAAGATGCCAGCTCCTCACGCACTTCATCCAGCGTCTCGAAGAAGGGAGAGGGGCAAAGGAGACTGACAAAAAAGTTCGGTATCCGTTGCCTGGTGGAAACGGTAAACCCCGCTTCCTCTACAACACAGGCAATTTGCCGCTCACGATATAGGAGCGTCCCGCGCAGCTTCGGGCTGAATATCTGGAGGAATCGTTGCCTGCGTGCATAGGCATCATCAGGTGTATCTGCTATGACCGTACCCTCAAGTATGATATTTCGCATATCCAGCGTGGAGGATATATAAAAAGCACCGTCTTGATCCGGTGCCTTGAAGGTGTTGACGGTCTGGCGTATGTTGCCTGTGCCGTCTATCTTAGTAAGAAAGTACGGGCGGCTTTGTTTGAGCGTAATACTCTCGCCGCCCGCATTTAAGTATGTCAGTTCCATAGCCAGACCTCCTTTAATATTCAAGTGCCAGCTTGCGGGACAGGTTCTTAAACTCCCGTGCCAGTTCTTTTTCAGACAGAGCCTTAGGTGTCACCACCGAGAGATTTTGCGTGATGCTCGTGCCGTTGGTGCTGCCTTGCCCGGATAAACCCCTGTAATTCAAATCGAAGTTGGTAGGTACCGAATTTTGCATATCCCTTGAAACTGCTGCCATTGCATCTTCAAAGCCCACACCGATGCCTTCGCCCATGTTTTTGCCAAGTCCGGCAAACAGAGTGGAGGGAGAACTGATGCCGAAGAAGTTTTTAATCTTCGATACCACATTTCCGAAGAAGCCGGAGATTTTATTCCACAGCCACGCGCCCGCGTCCGATATACCCTGCCACAGTCCCTTGATGAGGTTGCCACCGACCTGTGCCATCTGTCCGATGTATCCGGTAAATGCCTTGACCAGTCCTGAGATAATCTGCGGAACAGCCTTAACAACCTCCACGATTATCCTTGGCAGGTTTGCAATAAGTGCCACAAACAGCTGAACACCGGCCAGAATGATCTTATCGATATTACCTACAATAGCGTTTACCAGTGAGGTTATGATCTTCGGAATGGCGGCTACAACAGTAGTAATAATCTGAGGAAGTGCTTGAATTAGCGATATCAGAAGTCGGATGCCTGCGTCAATAATCAACGGAATCGACCCAATGACTGCATTTATTATACTGTCGATGATTTGCGGGATTGCTTCCACAACTGCCGTAATGATGGTAGGCAATGCTGTCACCAGTGAGGTCAGCAACTGAATACCCGCATCGATAATCTCTGGAATGGATTCAATTAGAAAATCCACCACTGCCTCTATGATGGCAGGCAAGGCAGAAACAAGCTGAGGTATTGCATCAACCAATCCCTGTGCTAACCCTATAATCAACTGCAAAGCCGCATCCAGTAGCATTGGTAGATTCTCAATCAAACCCTGGACAATCTTCGTTACCGCTGCAACCGCTGCGGGTATGAGTTGTGGTAAAGCTATGCCGATACCCTCCACAAGTGCTGTGACCAGTTCTATCGCCGCATTTATAAGCAATGGAAGATTATCAATCAAAGCCCCGACAATTGTCATTAGAGCACTAACCGCCGCCGGGATAAGTTCAGGTAAGAGGTTCAAAATCGTCTCCAATACCTGCGTGAATATACTTGTGACGGTTTCCAGAAGTATCGGTAGCAGGTCGGCAACCGCCTGCAGGATTGCCCCTGTTGCTGTCGGCAATGCCGCCACGATATTTTCAAGCACCGGTACAATGTTTTCCACCACTGCCTGGAAAGCATCCACAAGATTCTCCGTGAGATTTGTCATGTCGGCATTGGCATTGCCAAGTCCGGCTGTAAAAGAGCCAAGAGCAGCTTGTAACAATCCAATGGAACCGGTAATTGTCTGGGTTGATTCACGGGCGAAGTTCCCGGCGTACTGTTCAGTGTTCTCGAAAAACATCTGCATTGCAATTTCGGCTTTTTCCGCCTGTGTTGCGGTATTCCAAGTGAAATCCAGACCCTTGGCGAGAGCATAGGCTTGGATGTTTGTGGCGTTCATCGCAACACCGAGGTTATCCATCATGGTGAAATTGCCCTTTGCCGCACCTGTGACAGCATCCATGGCCATAGACATATCAATACCCATGACGGATGCCATGTCCGCCGCCCGCTGCATGGCTTTTTCGGTCAGCTCAAGACTTTTCTGTTGCTGTATACCAGAGCCTTGAAACAACGCACCCATTTTGTTGGCGGTCGAGAGATAATCACTTTGTGAAACACCGAGGTTCTTGTAGGCTTCCTCACCGGTTTTCTGAATCGATGCAGCGTATGCACCGAAAACAGCCTCCGAGCCGCCAAGGTTCTGCTCCAATTCTCCGAACTGTTGAACAACCTCTTTGCCCAGCTTGATTGCGGCAGCTCCGGCGGCAACGGCAACAGCGCCCATCGCCACACCAATGCCCTTGAGTACGCCGCCGAGTTTTTCAAACCTGCCACTGGCTTCGTCGGCACTTTTACCTGAATCGTCCAATTCATCGCCGAGATTATCTGCTTCGACCGTGGACTGCTCCAATTCACGCTCCATACCGTTGAGTTCAGCTTGTGCCTTGTTCAGCTGAATCTGCCAGTTCTGAGTTCGGCGGTCGTTTTCGCCAAAGGACTCGGAGGCGTTTTGCAGAGCAGCACGAAGGGTTTCAATTTTGTTTTTCTGTGCATCGATTTCCTTATTCAAAGTTGCGTTACGGGCGGTGACCGCCTGCACGGACTTATCGTTTTTATCAAACTGGCTGGTCACAAGGGTCATTTCAGAACCGAGAACCTTAAAAGACTGGTTGATGTCGGAAAGAGCTTTCTTAAATTCGCGCTCGCCCTCAATGCCTATTTTTAAGCCAAAATTGTCCGCCATGCCTCCACCTCCTCCTATATGCCCAGCGGGATAATATCGTCGATCGTCCGGGTTTTCTTAGGCTTTTCAATACCGTGCCATTGCTTATGGCAGGCCCATAAATCAAAAAACAGTCCGATGGGCATGAGCCAGAATTCCTCCGCATCCATGCCCATCTGAACTGTTCCATAGTAAAGAAGCCGGGTAAAGACTTCAGCGTCCGTTACCCGACTTCCACGTTTTTTGGAGTTTCTTCCTCGCTTTCCACGTCGCGCTTTGTACCCTTGAACATTGCTTCAGTGATTGCGTTTTTATATGCCGCCAAGTCAAGCGGGGAGGTAAGAAGTTCCACTTCCTCCTCGGTAAGCAAATCCTCAGGCGCGTTCTTATTCTTAAGGTTTCGAATTAAGATTGACTGGTTTGCCAGCAGCGTGATTAGCCAAACGATCTCATCCAGTGCCATCTCGAAGTTCTCGGATTTCATCAACTTTTCGCCGAGGTTTTCAAGCCCGCCATATCGACCGGCAATCGCTTTTGTCGCACGTGTGGTCAGAACCAGTTCATATTCTTTGCCGCCGATGTTGATTGCGGCGCTTCTCTCATTATCCATTTTGCATCCTCCTTATGGTTCCGGCGTGTATACCGGCTCGTAAACCTCAGTAAACCAACCGGTGATGGTGCCCGATGAAACACCTGCGTCACCTTCGGTAACCTCCGCTTTCCAAGGGTGCTTGCCCATGCCGTCCAGCTTGTTCCGGCGCATGACCGTTCCCTCGATGGTGGGAGTAGAGAAGGTGATGGAATCCGCCTTTGTCTGCAGATTCGTTGCGGGCAGGCCGAACTTCACGCGATAAAGCCAGAAATAGCGGTAGGTGCCGTTGGCCTTTTGAGCACGGAAGCCTACTGCAACAGGGGTACCCACATTCTCGCTTGCGGAGATCAGCACGCCGTTGTCATCGGTGGATGCACCGGTTAGGTCAGCTGCGACTGTCGGACCGATGTCGTCCATGCCGAGGGTGAGTGTACCGCTGTTGAAGTCTTTTACAACTTCTGCGGCACCGTCGTCCGCATATAGAATTGCTTCAACCAGTTCCACCGAAAGCTCGGCGGTAATAGCTTTGGCGAGCACCGAAGGTGTGGCGTAGGTTTCTTCGCCATTGGAATCCTCGGTTATCTTTGAATAGTACAGTCTGTCAAGGCCGATAGTTGCCATGTTTTATTCCTCCATTCCATAGTTTTTTGCCACATCAATGGCGTAATGGTGATATCCGGTATCGTCCTCGTGTCCGATGTACCGGCGTTCGGTCACAGTGAAATCTACATTCAGCAGAGCCGTGGTGATCTGCCTTTTCCGCTGCTGGTAATTACCTTTTGAGAACAGTGATATCCGCACTTCCTGCACATCAAAGCCGGGGCGGTTATCAGCATGAACTTCGAATATGTCCGTCAGAGGGATAAAGACCAGATATTCGTCAGGCGGCACACCGCTGAACACGCCGGTTTCGATAGGAATACCCAGCGGTTCCAGGACTGCGTTCAAATCCGAAAGTAGACTCATATCTTATTTACCTCCTCCTCCAGCTTTGATTTCATCGCTTCGATGCACGGCTTTCTACTGGTAGTTCTCGCTGGCTTTAAGAATGGTTTTGCCGGTTGCCCCGATTTTCCGTATTCGATGATATTGGCTATCTTTGCATTGCTGCTCCCGTCACGACGCGGTTCGGAAAACCCGACTTTAACGTTGTGGTTGCCATCCCTGTCCTGCAGAGCGGGTGAAAGCCCCAATGCCGCCACAAGCTGGCCGGTGGAACGCGAAGGATACTTTGTGTCACGACCAATCGCTGAATTCAGATTGGATTTTACTTTATCAAGCACAACCTCGCCGCCAGCTTTAAGCACACGAGGGACGATTTCATCCGTTTTATCATTCAGCCGTGAAACCTTCAGGAGGAAGTCCTCCGGCATTTTCATAGTTACTTTAGCCACTGGGCTTCACCTCCTTAGCCAGCACTTCGATGTACATTCCACGACCTTTGACATCCTCTACCGAGGTAATTTCAAATCGTCCGTCTTCACAAGCAATAAGCATTGTGGTTGTAACAGTGACACCGGGAATAGAGCGGAAACGGAAAAGGTCGGTGGCTTCCGAGAATGCGGCTCTGTTCGCCCATATTTCGGTGCCGTGCCGACCTTCCCGATACGCTCTGACTGATGCGATAACCTCATCGCTTTCTACGGAAAAGCCCTCGGAATCCTTAACGGTCACTTTTCGTATGAGGTCAATAAATGTGTTCATTTTTCCAAAACTCATGTCACACCTTCCAATCCCGATCGAGGCGGAGCAGCAGATTTATCGTATTCCAAACCTCCTGACCTGCCTGCACGCTATCGGCAAAGAAACCAGCCGTCGAGCCATCTCTGCTTTCATAGAAATGACTCGACAGCATGATTATTGCTTGTTCCGTGGTGGGTAGCATATTGTTTTCCGTGTAATAGCCTTCGGAGACATGCTGGTAACTCTCCGCGTAGGAGACGGCGGCTTTGATGTAATGCAGCAGAAGGCCATCATCCGCATCATGCGCCAAGATCAGGTTCGCTTTTACTTTAGGGAGAAGATTATCTGTTGTCATACCGACCGCCTCCTTAGCCGATTATTCGTCTGCCGCCATCAAACCCGCCGCTTTTAGCTTGGCAAGTAGGGCATTAAAATCCGTGACAAGCGTGGCTGTGTCCTCAGCTATACTGTCAGCTTGATTCGCAGCCGGGGTAATAGCTTCTGGATATGTGGGGACATACAGCGTGCCATCCTCACCAATGGCAACAGAGACAGTGTCGGTTTCGGCTTTCGCGGCAGCCTTTACGCCGCCAAGGGTGGTGTCGGTAGCGGGTAAAAGTGGGTCGGCGGAGAGCCCCGTTACCGAGGCTCCCGGTAGGATTTCCAGCGTGCCGCCGATGACGGTTTTCTCGCCGCCCTGTTCGGTGTAGTTCTTTGTGTTGTAGCTCATAATGCACCTCCGTTAAGCCTTCTGCTGGAGAACCTTGATAGCCTCCGGCAGAATCAGCTTGCCGTCCACACGCTGGGTGGCAACGAAGCCCACCTGTCCAGTGACAGCGAAGAGTTCATTGAGCCGCTTAAACACGCGCCCCTGACGGTCGGCTACCCAGTAATAGCTGAAGTCACCGAACACGATAGTCTTGGCGGCCGCAGCGATGGTGGGCACATACGCAGAGGTGTGAACAGGGCGGTTCAGGATGGTGTCAGGCGTGCCCGCCTGCAGGGAGGGCTGCCACAGATACTGGCCCTGTCCGTCCTTCAGCTTGCGGATGGCCTTTACGGTAGCATCGTTCATAACAAACACCGCCTTGTTGCGGTAAGGTGCCTTCAGCGAGTAAAACAAATCGAGCACCTCGTCCATTGTGACGGCGGTAGCTCCTGCCGTAGTTACGCCAAGCTGGGCGCCGCCTGTTGCGGCAAGGATGCCGGTGGGCTTGCCGGAGCCGTCTCCGGTGAAGAAGGACTCCTCCTCCTTGTTGCCGATACGCCTTGCGAACTCTCTGGAGATGTAGGTTTCGAGATTGAACACGCTGTCGTTGAGCAATTCCTCGGAAACCTTAATCAGAGTTCCCAACTTGTAGGCGCCGATGGACACCTGCCCAAAACTGTCGTCGCTGTCAGTGATGGCACCTTCTTCATCGATCCACGAAGCCGTGCCCTTGGAAGCTACGACTGGAATTTTTCTGTCTCCGGAAGAGGTGGTGATGACATTGGCCAGCGTACGGAAAATGTTCTCCTCCTCAAGGGCGTCCACGAGGGTGCGCTCGAATTCATCGGGTACGAGGTAGCCTCCTTCAGAGTCGGTGCCAACCTGCAAAGCGTTTTTTACGCCTGTATCCAGTCCTTCATTACCACGGGTGCGCATGGCGTTCCAGAACGCCTTTTTGTAATCATCCGAAGCCCTGCCGGTCTTGGCTTCGGCGGACTTAGTTGGCGCACCTAAAATGGGAGAGGAGGTAGGCTTGCTCATCTCAAGGTCATAAGCCGACTGGCGTTCCAGACGCTCTATTTCCTTGCCGAGTGCAACCATGTCGGCTTCCATCTTGTCATACTCTGCGGCAGCTTCAGCGGGAACAAACCCGTCCGCGCCGCGCTTCTGGTCGAGGAATTCCTTGGCGGTGTTCCAGATTTTGTTGCGCTTTTCGCGCAGTTCAAGAATTTTACTCATTGTCTTTACCTCCATAAAATTAGTGGATAATCAAATTGAGCCGCTTTTCGAGCAACTCAGCGTGTACGCCTTGCGGCGCAGGTTCGGGTAATGCTTTCGGCTTGACCTTATCAAGCAGGGAATTAGTTACCGCCCTGCGGCTGAACGCATAAGTCGGAGTGGCTTGCTGCCGTTTGCTGTCCTCCAGTACGCCGTCTGCGAAGCCCAGTTCCATAGCCTTGTTTGCATTCATCCATGTTTCGGAGTCCATCCAGTGGGAGATTTTCACGCGGCTTTGGTTCGTCTTGATTTGGTAGGCGTTGATGATGCTCTCCTTGACCTCGGCGAGCATATCCATCGCTTTTTGCATTTCTTCGCTGTCGCCGATGGCAACGGTTAGCGGATTATGCACCATCATTAGTGCGGTGGGAGCCATGAGAACTTTTGTCCCTGCCATCGCCACAACGCTTGCCGCCGAAGCCGCAATGCCGTCAATCTTGACCGTGACGTTGTGCGGGTAGTCCATCAGCATGGCGTAGATTTGGCTTGCCGCAATGCAGTCGCCGCCGGGCGAATTGAGCCAGATGGTGATGTCGCCCTTGTCGGCGAACAGTTCCGACTTGAACATCGCCGGAGTGATTTCGTCGCCCCACCATGTGTCCTCGGAAATGACCCCGTCGAGGTAGAGGGTGCGTTCGCCTGTGGTTTCATCCCGCACCCAGTTCCAGAATTTCTTTACTTTCATGAAGTGTCCTCCGTTTCTTTTGGTTTGTAC
>NZ_JCAIJG010000127.1:0-80191 GCF_059735615.1 Desulfosporosinus sp. Tol-M2 | reverse complement strand
TTGTTTAGTTTTCAAAGACCAGGGCTCAAACCGGACCAGCATAATATTTTAGCATTTTCAACTTACGTTGTCAATCCTATTTTACTCTCCATATTCCTTCATTAGGACCCACAATTTAATGTGCGCTCAATTTATTATTATGCTGACCGAACGAATTTTACTATACCACAACTATGGAGTTCGACTCAAACAATAAAATTAGCAGTTACTATAGCTTTATGCTTAATAGTATCGTTTATTCTTCATTATACTTCTTTTATCAATAAATGTGATAATATTTTATCTATTTATATTCTTTTTTACATAGGGATCAACGTTTACTCCCATAAAGAAACCTGACTGGCACCCACACGTCTTCGCACGTATTAACCCTTCTTGCAGACACAGTCTTCGCACGTATTAGCCTTCTTGCAAGCGCTGGCCATGACTCGAACAGAATGTTCAAGATTAGAGCGATGACCAAGGATGGCTAGACCTTACTCTTCTACATCTTCGTCTTGAACGCTCTGTTCTCTGGGACGCATCGTCGGAAAAAGTATAACATCCCGAATCGACGCAGAATCCGTTAAGAACATAACTAAACGGTCAATACCGATTCCAAGTCCACCCGTAGGCGGTAACCCATACTCCAAGGCTTGGACGAAGTCTTCATCCATCAAATGAGCCTCATCATCCCCTTTTGCCCGTTCAGCGGCCTGTGCTTCAAACCGTTGCCGCTGATCAATGGGATCGTTTAACTCAGAAAATGCATTAGCAAGCTCGCGCCCAAAGATAAACGCTTCAAACCGATCCGTATATTCCGGGTGATTCACATTGCGCTTAGCTAATGGAGAGATTTCAACGGGATGTCCTGTAATAAATGTCGGTTGTATCAAATTAGGTTCAACATACTCTTCAAAAAACTCATTAATAATTTTACCTCGAGATGCATCCTTTTCTACATGAAAGCCTTTCTGTTGAGCAACCCGACGTGCCTGTTCATCTGTTTCGATACTCCGAAAGTCTACTCCTGAATACTCCAGTATACCGTCTAACATCGGAATACGACGCCATGGGGTTTGAAACCGAAGGGTTTGCCCCTGATAGGTAATCTCCAATGCGCCGTGAACTTTATGTACAATATACGCAATCATTTCTTCCATTAATTCCATGATATCTTCAAAATTAGCGTACGCTTGATAGAGCTCCATCATGGTAAACTCTGGATTATGCTTAATTGAAATTCCCTCATTTCGGAAAGTCCGGCCAATTTCAAATACTTTTTCGAACCCCCCGACAATAAGGCGCTTTAAAGGCAATTCGAGGGCAATCCGCAAATATAGATCAATATCGAGGGCGTTGTGATGCGTGCTGAACGGGCGTGCTGCCGCCCCGCCGGGAATTGTATGAAGTGTCGGTGTCTCCACTTCGAGGAATTCCCGTTTCTCCAGAAACTCCCTCATGAACCGTATAATCTTGCTCCGTGTCACAAACGCTTGGCGAACATCCGGATTTATTACCAAATCCAAATACCGCCTGCGATAACGTGTTTCTACATTCGTAAGACCATGGAACTTTTCAGGAAGCGGACGCATCGCCTTGGAAAGCAAATTTACCTTACGAGCATGAATAGATATTTCTCCTCTTTTTGTACGAAAAACTTTTCCTTCTACTCCAACGATATCGCCTACGTCAAATTTTGTGATTAAATCAAACATTGTCTGACCTAATTCATCCATTCGGATATAAATCTGGATAAGCCCACTAAAATCCTGAATATGCATAAAGATGACTTTTCCTTGATCGCGCTTGCTCATGATCCGACCTGCAACACTAACATCCTTACCTTCTAATGCTTCGAAGCGCTCCAATATTTCAAGCGCTTTATGCGTCCGTACATAGCGATCGGCATACGGTTCAATATTAGCCTGACGAAGCGTCTCAAGCTTCTCTAACCGAATCCGCCAAAGATCGGTGGTATTATCCATTCTTAACTCCTCCATCATTTATTCTTATCTTATCAATTTTACCAAATTTAGACGTCACTAAACAAGAAAAATCAAGTCAGGTTAAAGGAAACTTGGCTGGCACCCACACGCGAAGACACTGTCTTCTTGCAGACACTGTCTTTGCATGTATTAACCCTTCTTACAGACACTGTTTTCGCACGCATTAGCCTTCTTGCAAGTGCCGTTCACAACTCGAACAGAACATTCGAGATTAGAATGCTGTCCTTAGACGGCCGAGTGTCCCTGTAGCCACGGTAAATAAAGCAAAGTGCAGCATCCTGCATGCCAGAAATACTGCACTCTCAAATAATCCTTTTCTCACTGTATTTCGTTTATAACCCTTAAGTAGTCCTCTGAATTAATAGATTCCTACCTAATATTTAAAATTTGATAGTGTAGTATACCTGCAGGGACATTAACCTCAACGACAGCTCCTATAGCCTGTCCCAGAACCGCTTTTCCGACAGGCGATTCATTAGAAATTTTATTGGTACCTGGATCCGCCTCTGCCGAACCAACGATAAAGTACTCTTCTTCATCCCCAAAGTCCAAGTCTTTCAGACGCACCTTTGCGCCTAAAGCCACGGTATCCGTTCCTTCAACTTCATCGATAACTCGTGCATTCCTGAGCATTTTCTCTAATGTAATGATCCGTCCTTCGATAAAGGCCTGATCATTCTTGGCATCATCGTACTCTGAATTTTCGCTGATATCTCCAAAGTCAATTGCCTGTTTAATGCGTCCGGCAACTTCCCGTCGCTTCACAGTTTTAGAAAGTTCCAACTCTTCTTCAAGTTTTTTGAGACCTTCTAAAGTTAGAATGACTTCTTTCTCAGCCATATTTTTCGCGCTCCCTTTATCTCGTACCAGTCAAAAAGTAAAACTGACCGGTACCAGTTTATTAACTTTCCGGAAGTTCCCTTTTCGCCATCCTGCAAGAAGGTTAATACGTGCGAAGACAGTGTCTTCGGGCTACAGGGACACTTGACAATCCTTGGTCATCGCTCTAACCTCGAACGTCCTGTTCCAGTCATAAGCAGCGTCCGAAGACTCGGCACCAGGCAAGTTTCTTCATCCTTCACATTACGCTGATCTGATATCGCGCGCTTCTCTAATGCCTTGTATACGTACTCCCGTTAACTCCGGAAACTCCTTTGAAAGATTCCCTAATTACATTACTCGTTATTATAAGGACCTTACAAAATATTGTCAAGGACGCTGAAAAACAATTCTATCTTTGCAAGATTTGTCTGAGGACAGATTGCAAATCATTCGGTGTTCGCGAATGCATAATCTCACCGCGGAGTTGAGCTGCCCTCCTGACCCCTTTGATATACCATACTGCGTGTTTTCGCATTTCATTAAGACCGATTCGCTCACCCTTATAACGTAATACACGATCGAAATGCTGCAAAGCAACTTGTATACGTTCTTCTATGAGTGGTTCGGGTAATATTACCCCATATTTTAAATAATGTTGGGTAAGCGGAATAAGCCAGGGGTTTCCGAGAGCACCGCGTCCGATCATGACTCCGTCGCATCCCGTTTGCTCGATCAACCTGCCGGCATCTTCCGGAATGAAAACATCCCCGTTCCCAATGATCGGAATACTTACTTCTTTCTTCACCCGTCGAATCCATTCCCAGTTGGCATGCCCTGAGTAAAATTGTTCACGTGTTCGCGCATGAACCGTAAGCATTTGAACTCCTACGCTCTCAAGACGTTTGGCCAATTCGACCGCCACAATTTCATCATCGTTCCAGCCAAGGCGAATTTTAACCGTTACCGGTACGTTGACAGCTTGCACAACGGCTGAAGCGATTGCTTGCGCGCGAGGAAGATCCTTGAGTAGCGCTGCTCCTTCTCCATTCTTGACAATTTTTGGCACGGGACACCCCATATTAATATCGATGACATTGGCGCTGCAATCTATGGCTAATAGAGCTGCACGAGCCATTGTCTCCGGATCCCTGCCAAAAAGCTGTATGATCCTCGGTTCTGCTTCCCCACGCAAATCCAGTATATTCAGTGTTCTAGAGTTTTGATAAATCAACGCTTGAGCGCTTATCATTTCTGTCCAGGCATGCTCTCCACCCACTGCACAGAACGTTTCCCGAAAAGCTTTATCCGTCACTCCGGCTAAAGGCGCTAAAAATACCGGAACTCCAAGTTCAAAGTGTCCTAACTTCACGTTCCTATTCCTCGATTTACTATTTCCTATTACGTTCATAGATCAACAAAAGTCCCTCAAGTGTTAAAAACGAATCCACCGTTTCAATCGTGTCTGAATCTTGAGAAATCATTTCGGCTAATCCACCGGTTGCAACCACTTTTGTCTCCGGTCCCAGTTCCGCTTTCATCCGCTTAACAATCCCATCAACTTGGCCGATGAAGCCAAAGTAGATTCCGGATTGTATTGCAGCTATCGTATTTCTTGCTATAACCGATATAGGCTTAACTATTTCAACACGAGGTAACTTTGACGCCCTCTGAAACAATGCATCTGTCGAGATCCCGATTCCTGGAGTAATCGCTCCGCCCAGATATTCTCCTCGTTTCGAAACCACACAAAACGTCGTAGCTGTCCCAGAATCTACAATGATAAGCGGTCCCCCATATTTATGATAGGCAGCCACGGCATTCACAATGCGGTCAGCCCCAACCTCTCTGGGGTTATCCATTATTATAGGCATCCCCATTTTAACACCAGGTCCCACAACCAGTGGTTCTAAACAAAAGTACTTTCGGGCAAGGGCTTCCAGAGTTGGGTTCACCGGAGGTACGACTGAGGAAATAACGATTGCGCCTATCTCTTGAAAAGTTAAACGGTTCAAATCAAAAAGATTTTTAACAACGACCGCATACTCATCCATAGTTCGAGATTTATCAGTAGACACTCTCCAATGATGGATCAAAACCCGATTATCATATACCCCCAACACAATGTTTGTATTACCCACATCAAATACAAGAATCATAATAACGACGCTCCTTTTAGCTTCGCGGGCTACCCTTTAAGCGGCTTTACGCCGACAAACTACTTCCCGTCCAACCCAGACGACAATTCCTGCCTTAATCAGATCCTCCAAAATAGTGGTAAAGAAAACAATAAAGGTTACATAACCTTTAGTAAATCCTAGAAATATTTGCTCATTTTAGAACGCAGTTGTACTTCCCCAGCTATAAAGCTTTTTTCTCCATCCTCCGTTTCTAGAAGTAGGGCTCCATCGATCGTAATTCCCTTAAATATACCCTGAATTACTTGTTCTCCCAGCATAATTCTTACTTCTTCGCCCAAACTGACGGCCCTTTTCAGCCAACGCACCCTAAGCTCCTCAAACTCTTTTTTTTCGAGAAATATCACTTGTTTATCTAAATTAATTAAGATTGTGGCGGCCAATTTGTTTAGGTCCACATCATACTTCAAGATTTCAAAAAGAGTCGTTGCGTTTAATAAAGGACTTAATCGTTCACGGGGAAAATTGACATTTATCCCTATTCCCAGAATCAATGTTTGAACCGTATTCCATTCTCCTACGACTTCTCCGAGAATTCCAGCGATTTTCAAACCGTTGAAAATAAGGTCATTCGGCCACTTGATCCCGATACGAAGAGAAAAGAGTTCCTCAAATGCGTCGGCGATCGCGACACTCGCAGCGAGGGTTACTTTTGAGGCGTCCGCCAAAGACAAATTAGGTCGAAGTACCACGGACATCCAAAGTCCGCCTATCGGCGATTCCCAATGACGCTGCAGCCGCCCTCGTCCTGAGCTCTGGCACCTTGCCAGGACAACTTGACCCTGGAATCCGCCTTGCCGGGCTAGCTCCTTTGCCCGGCCGTTTGTGGACTCCAACTCATCTTCAAGGTATATCTTGCTCCCCAATGAGGTTGTAGTCAACGCCTTCATTAAAACCCACTCATTTAATGAATAGGGAGTTTTCAATAGGCGATATCCTTTCTTAGTCTGCCCCTCAATTTCAAAACCTTCTTCTTTTAGAACCTGAATCTGTTTCCAAATAGCTGCCCGCGTAACATTCAATTGCTGACTAATCTTTTCGCCAGACACGTATTTTTCCGGATGCGCGGCGAGGAGATGAAGGATGTCATGACGTAACATTTAGATTCCTCTTTCCCAACTTGCCCTCGTCGTAGCTTTAATATCACCGAGATCAAGACTAAAGTCTAAAGCCTGAACCGAATGAGTCAATGCACCGATCGAAATCAGGTCGATCCCTGTCTCAGCCACTTCACGGAGGCGTTCTTCCCCCATCCCTCCTGATGCTTCAACGATTGCCCGCCGGTCAATATATTGGACCGCTTCGCGCATTTCTCCTAAATCCATATTGTCCAGCATAATCACATCGACACCACAGTTTA
Organism: Desulfosporosinus sp. Tol-M2; assembly: GCF_059735615.1. Classification (NCBI taxonomy): domain Bacteria; kingdom Bacillati; phylum Bacillota; class Clostridia; order Eubacteriales; family Desulfitobacteriaceae; genus Desulfosporosinus; species Desulfosporosinus sp. Tol-M2. The sequence continues at coordinate 73,826 of NZ_JCAIJG010000127.1, read as the reverse complement.
CCGCTTCTTGGACCTGCTCTATCGTTTCACACTCAACTTCAATCTTAGTCATATGTCCAACTTGATCCTTGATCCGTTGGACGGCCTCCGTTAAACTGCCCACAGCCGCAAGATGATTATCCTTTAGCAGCACTGCATCATAAAGCCCAAATCGATGGTTCTTTCCACCACCGACTCTGACCGCATATTTCTGTAAAGCGCGCCATCCCGGGAGGGTCTTTCGTGTATCTACAATGCTAACCGAAAGCCCTGCGACCTGATCAACCGCTCGTTTTGTGGCTGTGGCAATTCCTGAGAGATGTTGCAAGAAATTCAAAGCCGTGCGCTCCCCCTGCAAAATACTGCTTAAGGGACCGCTTAGCTCAAGTACAACCTCTCCAACGTTCACTTCATCCCCGTCTTTGAGCAACTTATGGCTACAAATTCGTGAATCCACACGCTGAAAAACCTGTTCAACAAGCCACAGACCGGCAACCACACCTTTTTGTTTAGCGTATAGTTTTGCCAACCCGGTTACTTCTTCCGGCAAAATCCTGGTGCTAAGGTCCCCTGTCCCGATGTCTTCATTCAATGCCCGATCAATCAGCTCCTGAAACTGGAACGTAGTGTACATGATATCCTTCCTTACTTTGCAGAGAGTGCTTTTGCCAGCGTTCGTCAAGTCGCAACGGATAGTCCGATCGGAAATGCCCCCCTCGACTCTCCTGACGATCAAAAGCGGCTTTGGCAATAACCTCCCCAACCGTTAACAGGTTGGCCGTCTCCAGATCATCCACACAGCGTATGGACAGTTCGTTCCGCTCCCAAGCCTTCAATAACTCTTTAGCCTTCTCGAGGCCCGCCTCATCTCGCAAAATACCGACACTGTTCCACATCAAATCTTGGATCCGGGTCCGCAGACCTCGAGCGTCTACTTGTTTTCCTAATCCATTTATTCCAGTCCTGCCCAAACCTCCTTCAGGGCAAAGAACCCCCTCCCATGAAGGGCGTTTTACATAATTCTTCTGTAAAATTTTCTCGACGATGCGTGCTCCAAAAACCAATCCGTCCAGCAAGGAGTTACTTGCTAACCGATTTGCACCATGAACCCCATTACAAGCACATTCCCCTGCCGCATAAAGACGAGGTAGACTTGTTTCCCCAAATGAGTTTGTCGCAATCCCACCCATCATATAATGGGCAGCCGGCGCAATTGGCAAGGGCGTAGTACATACATTCATCCCATAGTTTAAACATGTTTGATAAATGGTTGGGAATCGCTCAAGAATTCTTTCCAGTCCGATAGGACGAAAATCTAAATAAACCGGGCCTTGGTTCATTTCCTCCCAAATTGCCCGAGCGACAATATCGCGGGGAGCAAGTTCTTTCCCCGGTACATTTTCCATAAAACGTAACCCTGCGGAGTTAATTAAATGTGCTCCTTCTCCACGCACCGATTCCGATATTAAAAAACAAGGTGCATTAGGAATAAACAATGCCGTAGGGTGAAATTGCACAAATTCCATATCCATCAAGTATGCCCCCGCACGTATGGCTATTGCCATTCCATCCCCCGTGGCAACACTGGGATTCGTCGTAAAACGATAAACTTGCCCTAATCCTCCAGTCGCTAGAACTACTGCATTGGCTAAATGCCCTTCGAATTCTCCTGTTTCCTCGTTAAGAACCAGGGCTCCTACTATTTCCCCGGTATAATTTTCTAATAGATCAACCACAAATCGTCCTTCTAAAGCGGTAACCTTAGGATTTTCCTTGACTTTAGCAACTAAGGCTCGCTCGATTTCCCACCCCGTGGCATCCCCCAGTGCGTGCAATATCCTCCGCTGGCTATGTGCGGCCTCACGTGTCAGGGCTAGTGCCCCATCTTGGCGGTCAAACTGAGCACCCATGTTCATGAGTTCTTCCACACAAGTGGGTCCCTCTTCAACCAAAATCCTTACAACTAAAGGGTCACAGAGCCCGGCGCCTGCCCGCAACGTATCTTCAAAATGCAAGGTCGGGGAGTCCTCTTCATTAAGAGCTACTGCAATCCCACCTTGAGCATGCCCAGTATTACTTTCTTCAATCGTTTTCTTCGTAAGCACAGTAACCTGAAAGTGTTCACTCGCTTTGATCGCTGTGTATAAACCAGCAATTCCGCTTCCCAACACAAGTACGTCCGAATCAAAGACCTTAATCCCGGATTTGGACCAAGGATATAAATAACGTCTCAATCTGCCCATCCCCTGCTCTTTTACTGCCTACAAGGCCAGCATTCTCTCTAGTGCTTCTTTGGCTTTAACTCGTATTTCTTCTTTAACCGTAATACGGGGGGAAAGAGCAATCAGCGCATCTCTAACTTTAGCTAACGTTGTTAATTTCATATTCGGGCAAACCAAGCGTTCTGAAGCGAGATGAAATTCTTTATCCGGACAAACCTGATAGAGCCGATGTAAAATCCCTGACTCCGTCCCCACAATAAAATCATGACTCTCTGAGTTCTGAGCATACGCTATCAATCCTGCTGTAGAACTTATATAATCAGCTTCCTGGCAAATCTCTTCCCGGCATTCCGGGTGTACGATCACTTTGGCTAAAGGATGTTCCTTTCTGGCCTTAAGAATGTCTTCTTTCGTCAATCGGTCATGCGTTTTACAGTACCCAGGCCATAACTGAAGTGTTTGTCCAAGGATGCGTGCCACATAACGTCCAAGATTTTCATCCGGAATAAAGAGGATATCTTGTCCCTGTAAAGACTGTACTACTTTTACCGCGTTGGAGGAAGTGCAACAGATATCACTCTCCGCTTTTACTTCTGCAGAAGAATTAACATAACATACTACTTTGACTCCGGGAACCCTTTTTTTATAGGCCCGTAAACCTTCAGCATCAACCATGTCCGCCATAGGGCAACCCGCGTTAGCCTCGGGCAAGATCACAACTTTATCCGGTGCTAAAATTGCCGCACTTTCCGCCATAAAATGGACGCCGCATAACACAATGACTTCCGCATCGATTATGGCAGCTCGTTGACTAAGTTGCAAGGAATCTCCGACAAAATCGGCAATATCCTGAATTTCAGGCCTTTGATAATAGTGGGCTAAAATAACTGCTTTACGTTCTTTTTTAAGTATTTCAATTTCCTCGGCTAAAGCCTGACACAACCCTTCCGTCATTCCCCTTCCATGCTCCATTTCCTACCTCCCTCTAAATTGACGGGATCTTTCCTAAATACTAGGTCTTTCCGACTCTTTTTGTCAAGATTTTTGTCCATGGACTTCTTCTGAAGCAATCTTTATTTGATGGTTTTCTCCATCGACAAAGACAACTTTAGGATTATGCTGATGAGCTGCTTCATCGGTTAACATTACATAAGAAATAATAATTACTTGGTCCCCGACTTGCACTTGACGGGCTGCCGCGCCATTGAGGCAAATTACTCCGGAGTTTCTTTCTCCGGGAATAACATAAGTCTCAAGCCTTGATCCATTATTATTGTTTACAATCTGGACCTTTTCATTCGACAAGATATCCGCTGCTTCCATCAACGCGGTGTCAATTGTAATACTTCCCACATATTGAAGATTTGCCTCCGTCACGGTTGCTTTATGGATTTTAGATTTCATCATCATTCTAAACATGGGGATCAACCTCCATAATTTTGTTGTCAATCAATCGCGTTGATCCGAACTTAACCGCTAGAGCGATGAGCACCGGGCGCTCTATAATGGTTACTTCAGACAAATCTTCCGCATCCCGGACTTCCGCGTAGTCAATTATGCCATGGCACTGACGGGAGATTCTATCTCTTAACTGTTCTTCAATTACTCGTGCTGATCGCTCTCCTGCTCGCAAACACGTTTCCGCCTCGTTAAGACTCTGGGACAAAACCTTAGCTTCTTGCCGTTGTTCCGAAGTCAAAAAAACATTCCGCGAGCTTAACGCCAGTCCATCTTCCTCTCGAACAATGGCGACAGGGCAAACCTCAATTGGAAGATTCAGATCGCTTACCATGCGCCGGATAACTAAATATTGTTGATAATCCTTCTGCCCAAAAAAAGCTAAGTCAGGTTGAACAATATTAAACAACTTAATTACAACCGTTGCCACCCCTCTAAAATGTCCGGGGCGCATTGCTCCGCAGAGCACCGTATCCAGCTGACCCACCTCAACATAGGTGACAATCGGGCGAGGGTACATTTCCTCAGAAGTTGGATGAAAGAGCGCATCGACCCCTGCGGCTTTAACCAAATTGGAATCTCGCTCTAAGTCTCTTGGGTATCTTGAATAGTCTTCATTTGGACCAAATTGTAAGGGATTGACGAAAATACTAAGTACGATGAAGGCCCCGGTTTGTTTGGCCCGCTCAACTAACGCCAGATGTCCCCGATGCAAATAACCCATTGTGGGTACAAGTGCAATTTTTCGTCCCCGGCTTCTTTCCATGGTAATTATTTCACGCAGTTCAGTAATATGTGAAGTTCTCTTCAAGTCTATCACTCCCTTTCCTTGCCATCTCCATTCCCTGATTTTCCAAGTAATAATTTTAAAAAATATAATTCCTCCTGTGGATAGCTTAATCCCTGCAGGGCCTTTTTGTTTTCTCCTAATTCTAAAGCTTTTAACCCCAATCCCTGATAAATCTCCACAAGTTCCGGTGGCATATAATCTAAGTGACCTTGGACCACTTGAGCATCCCCGCGGGCAATCGGCCCAGTTAAAGCTTGGGGTATCCCTACCTGTTCCAAATTAGATAGTGTCCCTCTCATCAGAGGTAGCAAGGAGTCTAAAGCTTCCTCTCCTGGAATCCCTGCTTCAGCAAAAAGTTCTACAGCAAAAGAAGCAAGAACAACCAAATAATTAGAGGCTACGACTGCACCCGCATGATAGAGTGTCTTCTTTTCCGCCAGGATGTGATGTGGAATTCCGCCTAAATCCTTAACAATCTCCTCTCCGAGTTCCTCTTTGTCGCCTTCGATCCCGAAATGTGTTCCCGGAAGGATAGTCAACGCCTCCTCCACGCTCGCAAACGCCTGCAGGGGATGTAACGAGAGGTAACATACCGGTAAACTTTCCTTGACACGTAATACCTCTGAAGGGAGTGATCCTGAACAATGGATCCACACTTGTCCCGATTTTATGAGTGCATTTTCACTCAACTTCTCGGCGATCGATCGAATCACTCCATCCTGTGTGGTAATAAACAAAATATCAACGGCAGGAACAAGCTCTTCTATCGTAAGATGATCAATCTTTAGATACTTACGGAACCTAACATACGAGAGACGACTTCGGGTATGAACCCCTAAACATTCATGCCCCGCTTCTTCCAATCGAACGGCTAGGGCTGTGCCTACGATTCCAGTTCCAATAATCCCAAATTTCATCTCGACCTCCATAAGAGAAAGTTTCTTGGCCCGTTCGCACACGTTCCGTCGCTATTCACTTGTCGCTAAGGCTAAACCGCGTAACCTCTGGGCTTCTCTGAATGTGAACCAACGCGGTTCTTAACGCCTTATCGCCCGCACTCATTGACGCGACTCCTCTCTCCGTGCTCTCTAAGCCAAGAAACTTCCTCTGACTTGGGTCGCCGGGGAATGAAACGGGGAAGCTGTTTGCGTCTATGACGCAAATGCGCTTGCTTGTCCACTAATTATAAAATAAAAAAATCTAGGCTTGTACAAATCGTGAACCCTAATATAAATGAACAGATTAAAAAATACCTGCACCGAAAGTGGAGGTATTTCATTCTAACCCTCTGTCTCGGTCATTCAGATCCAAGCGGCTATGCGGTATAAGGACTTTTCAATTTTGCTTTCTTTCTAAATTCTACTCCATATAAGTCAGCTACCCAATACAGTACAACTCTTCCGATATTGTCTGATAAACATAGGGTTTATCAAGTTTTCAAGACCCCCCGCTTCTATAAGTGGGGGTGTGGTTCTTCGTAACTTCAGGTGGGGTAGAGTCCCCATCTGAAGCCCCGATGTTCAGTTTTAGCGTAAGCGAGTTCACTTTACTTCGCTCTTAGATTACAAGGGGGTGCACCTTTCCTTCCCCATATACCTCACTGATGGATCTTCCCGATGTCAACACAAGTTCCGGCGCGATCTCTCGCAAAGGGGCAAGTACAAAAGCCCGTTCTTCCAGATATGGATGAGGCAAGATTAATTTTTCAGACTTGCTAAATCTATTATCATAAATAAGCAGGTCAATGTCAATAGTTCGAGGACCCCAATGTACTTTGCGTTCTCGTCCAAGTTGATTTTCGATCTGCTGACAAACACCAAGGAGTTCCAAGGGCTCAAGTGATGTTTCAACCTCAATAACCTGATTCCAGTACAAGGGTTGGTTCATCAAACCCCAAGGCTCTGTTTCATAAATTCGAGAAGTAGCCATAACCTCTGTCAATGGACTCCCCAAAGCAGAGATCGCCTCTCCCAGATAATGGGCTCGGTCTCCTAAATTACTACCCAACCCTAAAAACGCTCTCATGCTCTCCTCTCTCCTGCCTCCCGCCAAATCTCCACCGAAACATCTCTATAAACCCCGGGAATCGGGGCTTGGGGTTTATGTACTTCAACCCGTACAGCCGTACAGGAAAACTGCCCCAGAACGCGCCCTGCTATATCCTCCGCCAAGTGTTCCAACAATTGATGACTATCTCCGGTAACACATGCCTTTATTACTTGATACACTTCTCCATAGTGGATAGTATCCCCTACTTGGTCTGAAGATCCTGCCTGGCTCAAATCAGCAAAAAGGTCCATATCGATTAAAAATCTCTGTCCTAAAACTTGTTCCTCGGGCAATACCCCATGGTAAGCATAAAATTCCAGTCCACGAAGATGAATAATGTCACGCCCCGACATAGTGAACTCCTCTCTGTCCCCGTACAACGGTATCGGCCATTTGCACTGCTCTGCGATTTGCTTGAACATCGTGGACTCGTATTAAATCTACGCCCGCAACAACCCCTAGAACGCTAGTCGCAAGTGTCCCTTCTAACCGCTCATCCACCGTCCGGTTCAATGTTTTTCCAATCATAGATTTGCGAGAAGTTCCCAGTAGTACCGGATGCCCAAGCGTTCTTAATTCCGCCAAGCGAGCCATAATCTCCAGGTTTTGCTCCGTTGTTTTTCCAAATCCAATCCCCGGGTCAACGATGATTTGGTCTCCGGATAATCCATGGGCTTCCGCCAATTCAATGCTTCTCCTTAAAAAAGTCAAAATATCCCCCATGAGATGATGATAGGTCGTGTCTTCTTGGTTATGCATTACGATCACAGGAACCTGGTATTCTCCGACAACCCTGACCATATCCTGGTCTTTTTGCAATCCCCATTGGTCATTGATCAGGTGAGCGCCCGCTTCGAGCGCTTTAGCCGCAACACTCGCCTTAGAGGTATCGATCGATACGGGGATCTCTTCCAATTCTAAAAGAGCTTTGAGTACAGGTTCCAGGCGCCGCCATTCTTCTGCGGCACTCACGCCCTCATGCTGAGGTCGTGTTGACTCAGCTCCAATGTCTAAAATATCTGCACCTTCTTCAACCATGCGTTTTGCTTGCGCGATTGCGCTTTCCAAAGAATAGTACCTGCCCCCATCCGAGAACGAATCCGGCGTTATATTCAAGATTCCCATGATCAGGGTACGCTGCCCAAGCTTTAGTTCCTTACCCCGACATTTTAAAAGACGGGTTTTCGAGGGTTCCAGAGCAGCTAGTAACTGCTTCAGGTCGTGCCCTATCTTCTGAAGCCCAAATGGTTGGGCTAATACTTTACTCGCAAGTTGCCCGAGTTGGCGTACCGTGCCAAGCAACATAACATCCGTGGCATCTATTTTATTGATAATAACATCCCGGTGTACAGCTGCATCTCCGCCTACCGCTAACATCTCTTGTTTTAAGATATGGGCTACCCATAACGGTACTTGTTCTAATTTAATCCCCCGCCCTAACGCTTTCCCAGCCATATGAGCTATTCCTTCGGGAGTAGACCCAATTTGCGTTAAAGCCATTATGGCTTCTGCCAAATTATCGAGAGTAACCCAGCGTAGGCCATACGTTTGCATAGTTTCACCCCCCCTTAAGGGATCAACGGTTTTGCTTGCTTAAATGAATATGCCCCCTTGTAAGATGGGATACGCACTATTTTTCTCGCAATACTCACCGTCAGACCATTTTGTTTTAGGTTTGAGGCTTCCAGTTTGGAAAAATAATCCAAGAGGGTGTCTTGATCCCCGATCGCATTCAGTTCATAGGAAATCCCTTCTGTACGATTTATTGGCACTTGGTTCACCAAGATGGTCGAACTTCCACTCAGCACAATCGCCGTCGAGCCAACGATCCGTTGGCCATTAATGCTGATTGCCTCAGCGCCCGCAAACTTCAGGGTGTTGATCATCCTGGCAAGGTCATCCGTACTGAGAGCGTAAGGAAAACCCTTTTTGTTGCGATCGTCAATGCTAATCTGAATCCCCGGGCCCTCTACCTCTTGCGTCCCTTCGAGCATTTGCAATTGGATCAGCTGAGCAAGAAGTTGGGGATCCGTCCCCACCCTTTTCCGCGCCGCATCCAATTTATCCAATAAATCGCGATGGTCTTTTTGAAGTTTGGTGTTTTGCGCCAGGGAATTTGACAGCACCGATTTCATTTGGGTCATCCGCTCCGCACTAATCTGCTCTGCTGCCGAGACATTTTTTTGGGTTTGAGCTTGAAGAGATATCAGAAAACCGAGGGCTATCGCCACCAGGGTGACAGGTAGAGCTAAGGCCCTTTTCCAGCGGTGCATTATGTTCCCTCCTTAACCGGTTCGGCATAATGATACTCCCGCAGTTTACCTGCCGGAATCACGACTTTGTCCAAGACATCGAGTTTACGGGTAATTCCATATTGCTGTTGGAGATCACCAAGTTTAAACCAGCCATAAAAGTTGAGCGCAGCCGATAAAGTATTCGCATCTCCAATAGCTTCAATCACATAAGGAGGCATTTGACGGGTCCCATTAATTTGGATGAACGAACCGGAACAAAATACCTCCGTATTTGTCGTCACGCGCTGACCATTGACGGCAATGGCTTCCGCACCGCCATTCCAGAGGGCATTAAAGATCTCGCGAATGTATTGTTCATGAATATAAAAGAGCCCCGGATCCTCTTGATCTTGAGCTGTGCGCTTTGAATCATCGAGAGTAATCCTTACACATGGACCGGTAACTGCAATCATGCCAGCATTCATTTGTGCCTCTTGAAGTTGCTGCTTTGCCAATGTCGATGCACTTTGACCTTGAGCATATTTATCCAATTCAAGTTGTAGCTTATCAATTTCCAGATAAAGCTGTTGATTCTCCTGTTCCGTTTGAATCAGACTAGGTACAGCGGTTTCCTGCAGCGCCACCTGGCTGCCGGTAACTCCCTGAGTTTTGAGCAGAATTATAAAAAGAAATCCAATCAAAATTGAAGCCGCCCCAAGTAGAGATCGTTCTCTTTTCTCCAACTGCATTTATCACACCTCTATACCGCCGGTTTTGGAAAAAGGACACCCCCTACAGGCGTCCCCCATTTATCCAATCGTAAGACTCCCACTTCTACAAGTGGGAGTGGGTCCCCCGTACCCTGCTTCGGTGGGGGTAGAATCCCCCACCGAAGTCTCGATGTTCAGCTTAAGCTGAACGAGTTCACTTATTCACTCAACCATTCATCGCCCACTTTAGGATAGTCTATCAGTTCTTCGGGTTTAAAATAAAGTGCAATCTCCCGTTCGGCACTTGTAACCGAGTCCGAGCCATGAATAATATTACGGCTAACATCCATCCCATACATTCCGCGGATAGATCCGGGACTTGCCTCCACAGGTTTTGTAGACCCCATTAACTGGCGGGCTAACGCAACTGCGTTTTTCCCTTGCCATACCATAGCAACGACCGGAGAAGACATAATGTAGGCAACCGTCGGCTCAAAGAACCCTTTGCCCCGATGTTCCGCATAATGTGCTTCAGCCAAAGCGCGATCCACTTGAATAAACTTCATCCCGGCGAGCTTGAAGCCCTTTTTCTCAAAACGAGCAATAATTTCTCCGACCAATCCCCGCTGAACCGCATCCGGTTTCAGCATAATAAATGTTTTTTCCATCCTTAGCTCTCCTTTTAGTCCAATTCTAAACATCTTGCTGATTTGAATTATTTACCGTATCTGGCGAACTTTCCACAGTTTCCAGAGTTTTTTCTTGATTTATCGGAACTTCTGCACTGTTTTCTGCATCTGCCTCAACATCAAATTTGGCCATGAGAGCGGCAAAGCTCGTGACATCCAAGGTTTCTTGTTCCATTAATGCTTCGGCAATAGCATGTAATTTATCAATATTTTCCTTTATCAAGTTTTGAGCCTTCAGGTAACACTCATCAATAATCCTGCGCGCCTCATTGTCAATTTCATAAGCCACTGCGTCGCTATAACTACGATCACGTGAAATATCCCGGCCAAGGAAGACCTGCTCTTCCTTGTGGCCAAAAGTGAGCGGACCGAGTTTTGACATCCCCAACTCAGTAATCATTTTACGAACGAGCCCAGTGGCCCGCTCCAGGTCATTTGAAGCACCTGTACTGATTTCCTGCAGTACCATAGCCTCAGCAACGCGACCGCCCAGTAACATTGTCACCTGATCCAGCAGTTGGGATTTAGTCATATAATTACGATCTTCTTTCGGAAGAAGAAGCGTGTATCCCCCAGCTCTTCCGCGAGGAATAATCGAAACCTTATGTAAGGGATCCGTATGAAGGAGGAGGTCTCCGAGTAATGCATGCCCTGCTTCGTGATAAGAAACGAGCTTCCTTTCGAAATCACTTATCACCCGGCTCTTCTTCTCAGGTCCTGCGATCACTCGTTCTATAGAATCTTCCAGCGCCTGCTGGCTAATTTGAGTTCCACTTCGACGAGCAGTAAGAAGTGCCGCTTCGTTAATCAAGTTGGCCAGGTCCGCGCCGGTAAAACCTGAGGTGCGGCGAGCCAGAACCTCAAGATCGACATCTTTTGCCAGCGGCATCCCTTTAGCATGTACTTTAAGTATCTCTTCGCGTCCTTTAACATCCGGAACATCAACAATTATTTGTCTGTCAAAACGGCCTGGGCGCAAAAGAGCCGGATCCAGGACATCCGCCCTATTTGTAGCCGCGATAATTATTACTCCCTCATTTCCGTTAAATCCATCCATCTCCACCAGAAGTTGGTTAAGAGTTTGTTCGCGTTCATCATGTCCGCCACCTAAGCCGGCACCCCGTTGACGTCCAACCGCATCGATCTCATCGATAAATACGATACACGGAGCGCTTTTCTTGGCTTGTTCAAATAAATCTCGCACCCGGGAAGCTCCAACTCCAACAAACATCTCCACAAAATCAGAACCACTGATGCTAAAAAAAGGCACGCCGGCTTCTCCGGAAATAGCACGGGCAAGTAAGGTTTTACCAGTTCCGGGAGGTCCAAAAAGTAGAACCCCCGTGGGAATCTTCGCCCCCAATTCCTGAAACTTCTTTGGAAACTTCAAAAACTCAACCACTTCCTGAAGCTCCTCTTTTACCTCGTCCGCGCCGGCAACATCGGCAAAGGTTACCTTTTTCTTATCTTCTCCGACTAATCTTGCTTTGCTTTTTCCAAACTGCATCACCCGATTGCCGCCACCCTGGCTTTGTTGCATCATAAAGAAGAACAACAGAACGATGAGGAGCATGGGAAGCATTGTGGAAAGTAATCCCACCCACCATTGAGGTTTCGGAGGTTCTTCAACGAGGTAGGGAAGACCGTGAGCATACAAATCCGCCGTAAGTTGTGGATCCGTTCCCAGCCCAATCACCTCATGCTTTTTATCGTCTTTCATCGTAACAGTATACGTAATGGTATTGTCTTCAATAACAGCCGTGACATCTTTAACCTGGTCCTCAACAACAGCTCTTTTAAAAGCGTTGTAGTCCATTTCTACCTCTTTACTAACGGGAGGAGTCGACCATTTTATAAACACAATCGCCATGAGAATTATCAGTATATAAATTGCCGCATTTTTAAAAAACTTCAAGTATGGTACACCTCTCTTGTGTATAAACCTCTTCATTCTGAAGCAATTCCTCATATTATACCACGCAGTATTGAGTTTTACAATGAATTCAAATTAGAACCCGAAGCCTGCGGTTTGAGAACGCAATAAACCCTTTCGGTGTTCTGGTAGGGTCGACACAGACTGCTTTGGCGAACACCGGGAATCCAGAGCACTTCTGCACCGGAGGCGATCAACGGTAGTCCGTTTCTTGCTTTAACAGAAATATTTTCTTCCTGAAAAACCTTTTTTAGAGATTTATGTCCAACACCCTGAAACCACATTCTGTCTCCTTGCCGCCGAGTACGACACACCAACCGGTCCGAAAACCGGCCTAAAAGATCACGGCTAAAAACCGCCACCTTGTGCTCCTGTCTATCGAAAGTTGCGTTCGCTGGGGAAAGATTCCATTCCTCCAACAACCCGATTTCCAACTTCAAACTTGGGATTTTGGACCAGTGCCCCATGTCCAAAGCGATTTCTGGAAAGGCTGCATTCAGCATCTGTTGGCCATGCATATTTACGACGTCGCCAGGCTCCCCAACAGAGCCAACATCACGGTTAAACCAAATCCCCTCATCTGAAATTTTAACTGTCAGACCTGGCAAATCCTGCATCCAACCAGGCTTTCCCTCAGAGCCCATGATTTTCGCAACATAAGCAAACCCTAACCCTCTGGGTTCTTTGGTAATCAGCATTGCCGCTCTACGCAATAGGCGGGAAAGAATCGCTGCAGGCTCAGTAAAGATATCGCGACTTAAGCCGATCGTATTGACAGGGTCATTAATGCTATAAATGCGGTAATGTTTCCAGACCGTCTCTACTTGCCGGGACAAATATTCTTCATCCCAGCGAAGAAGTTCTCCTGTACGCCCAAGCGCCTCTTGAATTCGAGGATTGTAATTTTTCTCCAATTCAGGTAATAACTCTATGCGGATTCGGTTACGGTCATATACTAACTCTTCATTTGAACGATCAAGTGCATACGGCAGAGCTTCCCGCGCACAATAATTCAATATATCCGCTTTCCTAAACGTCAGCAGGGGGCGAATTATCGAGCCCTTGGTTGGATATATTCCAGCCAATCCTGCCGTCCCACTCCCTCGAAGTAACCTATAAAGAATCGTCTCAGCTTGGTCCCCAAGATGGTGGGCTGTTGCAAGAAGGGTGCATTCCTCCTTGCGCATATCCTCTTTCCAACGAGCATAACGCCATTCTCTGGCCGCCTCTTGAAAAGATTGGCCCATAGTTTTGGCATATCCCTTTGCATCGAAACGATGGACTATGCAAGGGATCTTCCACTTAGCCGCCATTTTCTGAACCAAGTGAGCTTCATTATCTGAATCTTTCCGAACCCCGTGATGAACATGGCTTAATACTAAGGAGACCCCCCTTGACTGTTCTTCTCGAACATATCGCCAAAGAATATGACTTAAAGCCATCGAGTCCGGTCCTCCGGATACTGCGACCATGACTTTAGCGTTTGGGGGAATCATTTGAGGTAATACGCGTGTGCGCAGTTTTTCGTACATTCCTTTGGCCCCCTTCCCCGAACAAAACGCAAAACAACTGTCGCTAACATTTACAACCTTAACATTCTCTCCACTTAAACACAACGGCATACTTAACGAAACTGAAACTCCCCCCTGCTAATACTCCGAAAAATACCATACTCTTTACATCTGAGAATGGGGCTGTGTCATAAGTAAATTCCTTATGAAAACAGCCCCACTTTTTGTATTAGATTGTCTTTAATTTTATTTGGTCTTCCACTGGATAGCTTGATTATTGTTAATCAATAAAACTCATACCGCTTTATTTATAGGGACTGTGTTTGCACACAGCCCCTTACGTCTAATAACTGCGGAAGGGTTTCATAAATTGCCCATATAACTATCCCTAGAACAAGCCCCTAACTTTACCGGTTTTGGTATCAACGTCAATTCTTCTATAAGCAGGATCGGAACCTGTACCAGGCATTAAAGTGATTGTCCCAGCCATGGGGCAAAGAAATTTGGCTCCACCATAAACTAAGATATCACGAATTGGTAATCTCCAGCCCTTCGGTACTCCTTTTAACGCAGGATCATGAGATAAGCTTAAATGGGTTTTGACCATCATTGTGGAGAAATCTGCATAATTCGGATCTCTTTCAAAGCGCTTAGCTTTCGCTTCGGCTTCCGGATACCAATCTACGCCGTCTGCACCGTAAACCTCTTTGGCAATGAGTTCAACCCGTTGCCGGAGAGGCATCTCCAACGGATAGAGGAATTTGAAATCTACAGGTTCGTTACAAGCATCAATAACGGCATCCGCTAATTCTAAGGCACCCTCTCCGCCTTTAAGCCAATGATTGGAGTGGGCACAACGCGCCCCTGCCGCGTTAACAATTTTCTTAACCAGGTTAATTTCTGCTTCGGTATCAGTGAAGAAGCTATTAATACATACTACAGGGATAATCCCCGATTTCTTAACAACTTCAAGATGGTGAAGTAGGTTAGCGCACCCTTTTTCCACGAGTTCAAGATTCTCTTCGACGTACACATCGGGTAACGGATGCTCAGTTACCACAGCCGGTCCGCCTCCGTGCATTTTCAAGGCTCGAATTGTGGCCACAAGGACAGAAACATTTGGTTTAAGTTCGCCCAGGCGAACTTTAACGTTCCAGAACTTTTCAAAACCAATATCTGCCGCAAATCCACTTTCAGTAACATGATAATCAAACATCTTCAGACCAAGTCGGTCAGCGATAACTGAAGATTGTCCAATAGCAATATTGGCGAACGGACCGGCATGAACCATAATCGGTTGACCTTCAGCTGTATAACAAATCGTCGGATTAATCGTGTTACGCATCCAGGCGGTCATAGCTCCGTCTACTTCCAAATCTTTGGTAGTAACCGGCTTACCTGTTTTACTATAAGCAACAATAATATTGCTCATCCGCTCTCTTATGTCGGTAAGATCTTTGGCAATTGCCAAAATAGCCATCAACTCTGAACCAGGGGCAATACCAAATTTTGATTGCATTTGGAAACCATCTTTTTTTCCACCAATACCCATTATGATATTTCTCAAGCCTTGAGCTGCGAAATCAATAACCCAGCCCATTTCTACATTCTTCGGATCTATGTCTAAACGGGTCAAGCCTCGTTTACTTAACTCTTCATCAGTATAGTTAGCCTCATGCTGCATCCTGGCATTAAGAGCGACCATACAAAGGTTGTGGGCATTCATAATATCATTGATATCCCCGGTTAGTCCTAAGGAAAACTCAGTCATTGGTATTAATAGAGCATTTCCACCGCCGGCAGCAGTCCCCTTAATATTCATAGTCGGTCCGCCAGAAGGCTGTCGTATTGCCCCGCCGGAATTCATACCTCTCTTGGCAAGTCCTTCAATCAGACCTATAGTAGTGGTCGTTTTTCCTTCGCCTAAAGGTGTCGGTGTAATAGCGGTAACTTCAATATATTTGCCATCTGATTTATCCTTGAGGCGACCCATCAATTTCAAAAAGTCCACTTTTGGTGTTCTTCTGTAAGGAATCAGCTCATCTTTTTCGAGTGACAGTCTTTCAATCAATTCATCAATAGTGGGCATGTTTTTTTCGGCCTCTTCGGCAATCAGTCAATCCTTTAGTACAGTTGCATCCCAAACCATTAAATCCCCTCCTTTACTCAAATTTTTGTTTTTTCTCCGATTTTTGTTCTTCCTCCTGAACTACGATTCGATAAATATTTTCTTTTTCCTGCTTGCTACCTGATTTAAGTACCTGGGTTGACCCTAATGCTACTCGTTCCAATAGTTCTTTCGTATAACTAAGATAATTCCATCGTCATCTAAGACTCCCCCGCTCAAACGGCGTGCTTCCTGTCCGATAAGGTCAGCAATGTCCTGAGATTTATCTATCGTAGTTTTCTCCAGAAAATCCCGAATCCAATCCGTCCCTTCTTTTGAAACGTCTTGTACCCCATCCGTCAATAAAATCAGCGTTTCCCCGCTCTGCATCTCCGCCTCAATAACAGGTATATCAATCTGGTTTAAGATACCAGCCGGAAGGCTTGACGATGCAAAAGATTTCACGCCATCTTCACCGACCAGGTAGGAGGCGGACGCTCCCACTTTAACTAACTTTAGATTAGGAGATTCTAAATCTAAAATTGCCATATCAATTGTTACGAAACTTTCTTCCGGGGAACGCAAGACCAGGATGGAGTTAAGTGCTTGAATTGCGCCTTCCGGTTCAAACCCTGTAGTAAGAAGTTGCTCAAGGAGGGTTAACGCAGTAGCACTCATCTTAGAAGCATTCTCCCCGACACCCATTCCATCACTTAAAATAAAGGCATGCTGAGTTGACGAGAATGCTATAGAAGCATAGTTATCCCCACTCATTCCGTTTCCAGTTTTCGTAAATGTAGTTACACCCACATCCAGAAAGTGGCGACGGCGGCGAGCTAAATTTGATGGTTTTACTACTTCCCAGTTATGCTGTGAATGAAGTTCTTTGGCAAGATTTCCGATGACCTGCGAAACGTTGAGAAACTGACGAGACAAAGCCTCTTGATTGAGGAGCAGACGACGACGCCATATTTCCTGGTTCTTCTCTTGCTCAATAATAAATTGCACTCCCAATAGCATTTCTTTTAGTCGTCCGCAATGACGTTTCCATTCGATCGGTAAAGTCTGTAATTTGACATCTGTATCATTCTCTACCAAGCCAAAAAGATCGAGGAAAATATGGTAGGTTTTATAAAACTCTCGGTTCCAACAAGCATCCATGGTCGGGCATGAATGACATACACGTTCAACCAAAACATTCATCAGTTCGGCAATTTCTGGGCGCATCTCGAAAGATTCCGCCTCAGCCGCTTGATAGCTCAGAGCAATTTGATCAAAGATTTCCGCCAGTGTCTTTACCTTGGAAACAGTGGTTTCTACCTCAGGAATTATCTGTGGTTTCGAAAAATTATTTTGGGAAGTTGCTCCCGGCCATAGAAGAAATAAAAATAAACCAACTATAGAGGAAATAAGTTGCGTATAGATTGCCTCTTGTCTCAAAAAGACCGTTAGCATCAGCATAACAGCAATGAATGCCGTTCCTATTCCTAACTTGCCAAACCGGCGAAATACACCCGTACAAAAACCCGCTAAACCGTAGATCCCCGCATCCATTAAATTTTGGGTATTGATACTGGTTAATTGGGGCATAAAACCCAGTATTGCTCCAACACCTGCCGAAGTCCCTGCTCCGTACCGCTCTGAAACAAATAGAATAAAAAAACTTAAACATACCACGGAGAAATTTATCCCCAAAATCAGTACCCCTTGGAGACCACTAATCACACCGATAAGAATTACAAGCCAGGCAATTCCTTGTTCACGCTGGAATTCACCTCTCCAGATAGCCTCCTGATGACACATTGCATACCGAAAAATGATCGTAAACCCTCCAGCAAGTACACTATGAAGGCCGACTGAGAAAAATGCATAGAGATTGGGCTTTGCTAGGCTTATAGCTAGAGAAGAAATTAAGGCTACCAGTAAACCTGTCAAGGCAGCCAAATATATCCCCTCGTGCTTTTTATTGCGCAAAGCGGGTATAAGCACCGTCAAAACTGCTAACATTATCCCAACTTGTAATGTAAAGGATACGTCACCCAGTGAAATGACACCAATGAGAATACCGAGAATGCCGAATATTGCCCCCCTCTCTCCCCTCATGAGCAAGGCCGACCCGAACGCAACCCCGAAGGGATATAAGCCCAAAATGCTGCCCCGTGCCAACAACCCTCCCAATAATAGTGGAAAAACCGCACTTTCGATTGAAATCCTGCTACGCAGGCCTTGATCTAATTTCAACGTTGCCCATTCTGCCATAATATCACCCCTTGCCCATTTTATGGTAATATTATAGCCTACATAGATGGCAAAGCTTGTCTAGTAAAGTCACTCATGCGCAACAACTTTCGACGCAGTTCATAATAAATCTCGCGAATACTTTGGGATAACCCTATGGCTCTCCTAAATATACCTGCATTTTCATGAAGAAAACTTACTCAGCGGGGTTACTCCCCAAGAGATAGTATTTATACGTCAAGTAAAGGGGGACCCAAAACTTATACTTTCTGCCCTGAAAATGACCTATTTTCATTCATCAGTGGTGCCGCAAAGCGGCATGGTAGTCTGATACGTATAAAAAACCGCCTTCCGGCGGTTACAACCTAAGATCTACTTGAACCTCTGCCTCCACGTTTAGAGTCTGTTGCACGACGAAATTCTGTCTGACGCTCATCACTGTCTTTTATAAACTTAGCCAATTTATCCTCAAAGGACACCGTTGGTGGAAGACGGCGTTCACGACCCACATTACGAACAGTGGGATTTGCTTGTTTGATTGAGAGTCCAATTTTTCCTTTTTCATCAACATGAATAACCTTTACTTTAACATGATCCTGTTCCTTTAAATAATCTCGGACATCCTTGACATAGGCATCCGCGACTTCTGAGATATGTACGAGACCGGTTACTCTATCCGGTAACTCAATAAATGCTCCGAAATTCGTGATCCCAGTAACGACTCCTTCAACAATACTGCCAACGTCAATGGCCATACGAAGTAAACTCCTCCTTGTGATGATCTATCTATATCTACTCTCTATTATATGCAGCACATTTCACGCCTGTCAAGGTTATGAGCCCCATGTAGGTACTAATTCTTGGGAGAAATGAGAATTTCACCTCGTTTTACAAGTCCCAACTGCTCTCGGGCTAATTTTTCGATGTAACTTGGATTGTTTAATTGCGCAATTTCATCGTTAAGAAGTTGTTCCTGTTGAAGTAAGGTTATCTTTTCTTGATTCAAATGGGCTAATTGTCCTTCTACCTTAGAATGAAGTTTCCATATCTGCCATGCGGAGCTTCCGACTACAGCGATCATAAAGCATAGAACGAAAATAGTACCGCAACGAAGTCGAACCCTCGGTCGATTTTGAGTTTTAATCTTCTGACGAGCCCTCTTCATCCAGTTCCCCTCCCCCTAAACCAAGCTCCCCGCCTGGAATAATACAAACAATCTCATACCCTTTGCTTCTTGCACGGGTTAATAAAGTTGCCACAGAACTCTGACTGAGATGGAGTTGTTTGGCGATGTTTTCAAAAGATTTTCCACTTTCTTTGAGGATCACCGCTTGGCGTTCCCGAAAACTTAGTTTTTCCAAACCCCGAATTTCTATTTGCACTGTGGCACACCCTTGCTGATAAGTAATCCACAAGTGTGGATAAATATGTGGACAAACCACCTACAAAACATTTACATACTATGGACAATTAATTAATATAACTTCATTATAGCCATTCCCTCTTAGGTAATCAATCCCTCTGTTAAAATTCATCTATTTATCCTAGGTGGTATGAGATTATTCCACCACCCTTTCAGCTTCTTTTTGATATACGTGATTAGTTCTAGAAGGAAAAACTCTCCGATTCGATAGAGAAGCATGCTAAACCATTCCAATATCGCATAGGGCGGCCGCATAATAAGAACAAGCCCCCTTATTGGAATCTTTATCCCCCTATAGATAAGTTCTGCAAGGTAGTTTATAACCCTATAGAGTCCAAAATAGAAGCGTACGGAAAAGCGGCTCAATAATCTTAAATATAGGACCAACCCCAGCACGCTACCCCAAATAATATAAAAACGAAAGGCTAGCGCATTTGCTCTTTCAAAAAAGTTGAAAAGAATATACAATGCCGCAAGTGAAAAGAATATATCCCCTATAAAGGTCAAAACCTGTCCCCAGCCTTGCCAACGTCGAAAAGAACGATAAAAGTCAAAAACAAAGCCAACGGCTGCTCCAGCCACAATTACCCAAAAAAACGTCACGAATTCTGAGATTGCTCTTCCTCCTCTCTTCTGACGATGGAGGCTTATTAACGAAAAATCCGGTTCATTAATCCTTGACGGGAGTCACCACTCGTATTGCGATGATAGATTAAAGCACCGACCTGGCCCTGAAGATCAATCAGACCCTCTTCGAGATTAAGCAGTTTGATACCCAGCTGTTCCCCTTTGATACTCAATATCCCAAGTTCAGTTTCAAGAACAATTTCCTTGGGGCCAAAGGACTGCACCTTCCGTACTCCTGTCAAGGCAATTTGTTCTCGATTTTCCATGACAAGGCGATGTCCCTTGCCAACTTTGTCCGCCATGCCCCATCCCCCTAACTCTTTTTCTTCTTAAACCCTATTCACCTTGCACGTCCTTTAGAAGGGGAGTCAGTTTATTAGCACGGTCTTAGCAACCTGCGGCGATAAGTGATCGTCGTGGGTCTGCGCCTTGGCGATAGTCTCCACCGGAGACTATCGTGTTCCATCGCTATTCACTTGTCGCTAAGGCTAAAACTCAAAACCTCTGGGCTTTCTGCAAGTGAACCGTTGAGTTTCTTCACCTTATCGACTGCGCTCATTACGCGATTCCTCTCTCCGTGCTTCCTAAGCTAAGAAACTTCCTCGGGCTTGGTTGACGGGGAGGTTCGGAACGGGGGTGGGTACTCACTAGATTTAGCCCGACATACTCGGTCAAGGGGGGGAGGCTGTTCATTCTCCCAAATACTTGCTTTTCCTTAATAACAGATATTGAATCAAGCAGAAAAAATGGTTAAACTAAAAGTTCAACCATCAAATTATGTCTTATAAGAATGCACTCTTTTGAGTGCCTTCTTTGGAGCATACCATATTGCATTTACAAAGCTTTGTATTTCTGTACAAACATATTTATCACTGCGGCATCAATCGGATAGTTTCTATGTTGTCTTGCAACCTCCGCATTTAGCAAAACTCCCTATAATATACTCGACGAATTACCTTAAGACTCGGCCTTTCTTTCATCACGAATCAATTCGTAGAGGGTTTGCGCTTCATTAGCCCTTACACTGTTCGGAGTCGCCAAGACCTGGACTTCGAGAATATGTTTCCCCATTTCCAGGGTGATGCGGTCCCCGATCTTGACTTCCGCCGAGGGTTTTACTACCCGTCCGTTTATTGCGATCTTTTCCCCAACACAGACATCTTTGGCAACCGTGCGTCGCTTTATCAGGCGAGAAACTTTTAAATATTTATCGATCCGCATACATGCATACCCTTCCTCATTGTGATACGCAAAATCAGGCTCCAGAAAGGACCTGGAACCTGATTCTGTAATAATGTCCGCAGACTCATTTTTGGACCGCTTCTTTAAGAGCCTTCCCTGCCTTGAAACCGGGTACCTTAGCCGCTGGAATCAAGATAGTTTCCTTCGTTTGAGGATTTCTTCCCGTCCGTTCCGCACGATCTTTGACTTCGAACGTCCCAAAACCAACCAGTTGGACTTTTTCGCTTTGTGCCAAGGATTGCTCGATTGTAGCAAAAACGGCACTAACAGCCTTTTCGGCATCCTTCTTGGACATGTCCGCCTTCTCAGCAACAGCACTAATTAATTCAGCCTTATTCAAAAATAGTCCCTCCTAAATAACTGATCTTATCACGACACTCTATATTTCGTGATAAATAATCAATCTCCTGCTTTTTATCATCTATATTACATTAATTTACCACTTTTTCTTGAGATTTAGCTTTTTCCCAAAACACATCCATTTCATCCAGAGGTAATTGTTCTAAATCCAGACCGTCTTTTCGAGTTAATTCAACCATTTTCAGGAAACGACGTTGAAACTTATGTATGGTATCCCTTAGAACTTCTTCCGCATCAAACTTTAAAAATCGAGATAAATTGACAATGGAAAACATCAAATCGCCTAATTCTTCCCGTATTCCTATACCCTTAGACAAAGCACTTTTCAGCTCTTGTAATTCCTCCTGCACTTTCCCCAAAGGCCCATCAATATTTGACCAGTCAAACCCGACCTTAGCCACTCTACGTTGGGTTGAAGAGGCCCACATGAGTGCCGGTAACCCTAAAGGATCATTGAAAAAAGCTAACTCATCATTTCCGCTTGTCTTCTCTAGCTGCTTAATTCTATCCCAAGTCAAGATCACATCATCGGAGGACTCTACCTTCTCCTCCCCGAAAACATGGGGATGCCTGCGAATCAGTTTATGAATGACCCCTTGAAGTACGTCTTGAATATCGAATTCCCTAGCTTCTGAAGCAAGTTGAGCATGAAAAACAACTTGCATTAATAAGTCTCCCAACTCTTCGCACAAATTATACATATCATTTTTCTCTATTGCGTCGAGAACTTCATAACTTTCTTCAATCAGATACGGTTTTAATGTATCATGTGTCTGTTCAATGTCCCATGCACACCCTTGCTCAGAACGCAATAAAGCCATTACTTTGGTCAACCTGGAAAAGGAGATAACATCTGAGTTCGGCGGCAAAATTATCGTCGTCAAATGATCGTAGGTCCCATGATCCATCTTGAAGAGTGGAAGCTTGTCCACCTGTTCGCCGGGGGTGCCAAGGGCTTTTGTAATATACACCCATGCATCATCCGGATAAGAACTCATGAGGTCCAATTTGACCTCTGAGGCAATTAATTTATTATACACTTGGGGAATAATCAGCCATTCCTTTCCCGTCAGTCCAACATCTTTTAGCGCATCATTATTTCGTATTAGTACCCCGTCAATCGGGTCGAACTTTAAGGCTCTAAAAATTTCATCTATAAAGCTCATTGCCGGATGAATCACTACCTCATATTCCTGCGCAAGCTTTTCGATGATAAGTTGTACTGTCTTCTCAGCAACCATGGGATGTCCAGGAACCACGTAGATAACCTCAGAGCCCTTTCCCAACTCTTTACGCAACTGCTCGGTAATGCTTTCATACACCTCCTCGAAGGAAGGTTTCGTGGCATAGATCTCATCAAATGATTCTACACATATACCCTCGGCCATCAATTCCTGAACACAGGTATGCTCTAAAGTTCGTGCAAAAATCTTCTTCGCACCGCATATACGACGGTAGTTTCCAATGGTTAACTGTTCAAGTCCGGAAGGACCTAAGCCCATAACATGAAGACACGAGGACATTTTTCACCTCCTAAGCGTATTTTACCATAAACTTTCTAATAAAAAAATCTCTATTAATGCTTTCTTCCATACTATTATAATACCAAATTTCCAAGTAAAGGAGTACCCCGAAAACTTATACTGTCTGCCTTGAAATAACCTTTTTATTCATCTGTAGTGACGCGCAGCGGCATGGGAGTCTGATATGTCTAATAAAAATAAAGCGGCTAGACCGCTTTATTTTTATCTCGTCCCTTCCCGCCATACGGCATCTAGCCATCCATGGCGATGGTCTCTTCCCGCCATCCTGCAAGAAGGCTAATCCGTGCGAAGACAGTGTCTTCGGGCCAGCGGTCCCTTCTCGCCGTCCATGGCTACAGGGACACTCGGCCATCCATGGCCAGCGCTTTATGGTTATTGTTCCATCTGCTTTGCTAAAAATCCGGCCGCTGTCTCGACTAATTTAATCTCCAACTCACCCATTTTCATATTTGGCTCTTTGGATATGAGCATTACAGCACCTATCGGATCCCCTTGCGAAATAACCGGGGCAATGACTTCACTGGTATACTTGCATTTGTCCTCTTCCTCATTTTCAGGACAGCCTTTACACAAGGCATTCTCCCCAGAATTGCCGATATGAATGGTTTTTCTTGACTCCATGGCTTGTTCTATGACGGGTCCTACCGCTTTATTCAGATACTCCTTCTTTGATGCTCCCGATACTGCAATAATCGTATCACGATCTGAGATACAAGTAATATGCCCTGTTGCCTCGAAAAGCGAATCAGCATATTCCTTAGCAAATTCTCCCAATTCACGGATAGGGGAATATTTCTTGAGGATGACTTCCCCTTCCCGATCTACAAAAATCTCTAACGGATCTCCTTCCCGAATACGAAGAGTCCGACGAATTTCCTTTGGAATAACGACACGACCGAGGTCATCAATTCTTCTTACGATACCTGTTGCTTTCATAAACGCACCTTCCTCTTTTTGTCATTCCCGAAACTCATTTCGCACTTGCTTTTTGAACCATAAATTCAATGATAGTATATATCTAGGGATTGCTATTTATTCATTTTTTTCCAATCTAAAACAAAAGAAGGCAACTATAGTTACCTCCTTCACCTATTATTAACTTGCTGGCTGATATTCCTTTGCATATTCAATTATTGCATTCTTACGCAGATCGTCAAAATACGTCTGGTACTTTGCATCTTGTGCCACATTCAAGACATCTTGTGCCACTTGAGCTTTCACCTTGGCATAGTCTGCGACTGTTGCAGGTATGTGCGCATCAACCCAGATCACATGATAACCAAATTCCGTTTTTACAGGGGTTGTTGAAAATGTACCTGCTTTCTGGGCAAATACCGCTGTTTCAAATTCCGGAACCATTTCCCCCTTCGTAAAGGTTCCAAGATCTCCACCCGATTCTTTGGCTCCATCCTCAGTGGACTTGTCTTTAGCGAGCTGTATAAACAGAGGAAGGATTGCTGCTTGGTCCTTAACCGCTGTAAGCTGCGTAATAATCGCTTTCGCTTCATCTTCCATTTCAACCAGAATATGATGAGCTGTTACACTTTCAGGCCGGCTGTAACGAGCTATGTTTTTATCAAAAAAAGCTTTAACCTCACTGTCGCTCGGCACTTTAACATCAGCCGTTACTTTCTCATAAACCGTCAATAAATTCCTTAAATCGGCTTCCGTCATACCCTGTTGTTTTAGAGTATCTTGAAAATTAACATCATCCCCTATATTTTTTCTAATGGTTGACTCCTGCTCTTTGATTTTTGCATCCTCTGGATCAAGCTTTTGATTCTTCACTTCTTGAGCTATAAGCTTGGCGTCGATTATACGTTCTAAAAGCTGGCTTTTTATCTGAGGTAAAGCTTCTTTACCCTCCTCTGTGTCAAATTTCGCACCTTGTTTTTCATAAGTCTTTTGCACTTCGGCAACTCGGGCCTCATAATCCTTAATCAAAATTGAATCTCCGTTAACTTTTACCGCCCATTTACCGCTAACCAACGAAGAACATCCCGTTGTCACAAGTATCAAGGCCAGGACTCCGAAAATGATCCCCCCCCAAGACTTTTTCATCCAGACACACCCTTTCATTTACATGAGAACAGTATATCAAGGAGTTGTACTTGAGGCAATAATGCAAAAGGCAGAGAGCACCTGAAGTACCGCCCCAATCACCTTTTCTTGTTCAAGCGTGCGGATACGAATTTTGCACTCCAGATTCCCTCCACTTGCTGTCCTGAAAGACAAAGGATAAGGAGAAGCCGAGGCCACAGCCATCAGATTCTCACCAGTCATGCCCATATCTACTGAAAAACGAATACTAACATTTTGTTTAACTTGTTGGATTTGTTCAACTTTTAAAGAGCTTGCCAGTAATCTGATCCGAATTATTTCAATTAAGTGCTCAACTTCACGCGTCGGAGTTCCGAAACGATCCACCAATTCCTCAATCATCTCGCTAAGTTGTTCCTCATCCCGAACCATTGCCAGTTGTTGGTATAATGTTGCCTTAGCTTGTCTATCCACAACATAGGGATCTGGTAAAAAGGCATCCACCTGAAGCTCAATACTCGGTTTGATGACTTCTTCAACCTTTTCTCCTCGCAGTTCCTGAACCACTTCTTTAAGCATCTGGCTGTACATTTCAAACCCCACCGCTGCTAAATGCCCATGCTGTTGGGCGCCAATCAAGTTCCCTGCGCCACGAAATTCCAAATCTCGCATGGCAATTTTAAATCCCGCTCCAAATTCAGTAAACTCACGGATAGCTACGAGACGTTTTTCTGCAATTTCCGTGAGAACCTTTTGCGGTTTATACAGAAGGTAGGCAAACGCTTTGCGATTGGACCGCCCAACACGCCCGCGCAACTGATAAAGTTGGGATAACCCAAAATGATCGGACTCGTCAATAATAAGTGTGTTTACTTTGGGCATATCAAGTCCCGTCTCGATAATGGTCGTAGAAACCAGGACATCGATTTCCTGCTCAAGAAAATCAAGCATGACCCGTTCCAACTCTGTTTCGCGCATTTGACCATGGGCAACACCAAACCGAGCTTCGGGAACCAATTGCCTCAAAAAACGGGTAACCTTGTCCATATCCTCGACTCGATTATGTACATAGAATACTTGCCCGCCACGTTGTATCTCACGCCTTATGGCGTCACGTACCACATCATCCCGAAATTCTGTGACATACGTTTGAACCGGATACCGGCCTTCCGGTGGGGTCTCGATCACACTCATGTCCCTAACGCCCACCAGTGACATATGCAAAGTCCTCGGGATTGGGGTCGCCGATAAGGTTAGCACATCGACGTTACCTTTTATTGTTTTCAGTTTCTCCTTGTGGGTAACCCCAAAACGCTGCTCTTCATCGATGACCAATAATCCTAAATCTTTAAATTTGACGGCATCAGAGAGAATACGGTGCGTTCCCACAAGGATATCAATTCTGCCTTCCTTAAGCCCTTCAAGTATTGCTTTTTGTTCCTTCTGAGACCGAAACCGGCTGAGCATTTCGATGGTGATCGGATACCCAATAAACCGTTCCCGAAAGGTATTAAAATGTTGTTGGGCTAAAATAGTTGTCGGAACAAGGACGGCCACTTGCTTACTGTCCAGCACCGCTTTAAACGCCGCACGAAGGGCAACTTCCGTTTTGCCATAGCCCACATCCCCGCAAAGTAAGCGGTCCATTGGACGTGGACTCATCATGTCAAGTTTTACATCCGCAATGCTCTGTAGTTGGTCTGGAGTCTCTTCATAAGGGAACTTCTCCTCAAATTCAGTTTGCCACACATTATCCTGAGAAAAGGCAAATCCTTGAATTGCCTCCCGCTTGGCATAAAGTTTTACTAAATCAATCGCCATTTCTTTAACAGCACTGCGTGTTTTACTCTTTACCTTGTACCACTCAGTCCCCCCGAGTTTATATAGTTTGGGCAAGGTTTCCGCTGCGCTTCCTAAATATTTTTGCAAGAGATGCAGTTGATCCAAAGGAACATAGAGCCGATCTTCTCCCGCATAGCGGATCCCAAAATAATCCTTTTCTACCCCTCCAACCGCTAACCGTTCAATGCCGGTAAATTGACCGATCCCGTGGTGAACATGCACAACATAGTCACCTGGTTTAAGATCCGAGATGAATATGTTCTTTTGAGCAGGTGTACTGGGCTTCTTGCCAACCACCTTACTCCCCCTTTTATAGATTTCAGTTTCTGTCAAAATGATTAGCTTTCCGAGCGGTAACTCAAAGCCATGGCCGAGGGAAAACGGGTAGACATAAACATGTCCTTCTTCAACCGGATCCTTAAGTTCTTTACGGGCTGCAGTCAGGCCACTATCTTTTAAGCCCTGAATCAAACGCAGGGCATGATCCTCATCGCCGACAAACAACGCCACCACATTCCCCGCTTCCTTTCGATTCTCTATCTCCTCGACTAACTTACTTGTTTTTCCCATGAAGCCGGTCAAAGGGCGGGCAGTAAGGTTGAAAATCCGCTTTGGCGAGAGACCTGGGGCTTGCCTTAAAAGCGTTGAAAGACTGATCAAGGGATAACGCTCTCCGTGGCTTAGAATATCATTGTAATCAATAAACTGTGTCTCAGGGTCAACAAACCCTTCACCGTGTTCCAATTGGTGAGTGAATTCTAATAACCGCTCATTTGCTTGAAACTCTAACTGTTCTTTTAAACGTAGAGGCTCGTCCAAAACAACAAAATGGTCCTCCGTAAGATAAGAAAAAAAGGGAACGAGCGGTTTATTAACTAAGCTCAAAAAAGAATAGGCATTTTCGTCCAAGATTCCCTGTTCAAGCTGTTCCTCCCAAAAATTAACTTTATTATATAAGCGTTCCGCCGCTTCTTCCCTCCCGGCTCGTGTGAGACGGCCGGTCGTTTTACGAGCTTCCGCCCGAATTGCAAATCGAAGTTGTCCCAGCTCCTCCCTAGTGACAACATATTCCATGGCAGGAGGAATACGCACCTTGCTCACAGCAGCAATCGATTTCTGTGTTCCAAGGTCAAAAGTTCGGATGGAGTCGATTTGATCATCGTAAAACTCAATACGGACCGCCTCTCCGTCTAAAGGTGCAATATCCAAGATCCCGCCTCTTAAAGCGAACTGCCCTTTCCCTTCAACTGTCTCTATCCGTTCATATCCGCCAGAGGTTAATGCCCTAAGAACTTCGGAAAGGCCATATCCTTTCCCCACTTCAAATGTTAATGTAAAATCTGTCCAGCTTTCCAGAGGAAATACGCGCCGTTCCACTGCCAGAACAGAAGCAACGACCGTACACTTTGAGTCCTGCGCCAGTCGATTCATGACGCGAATTCGGTCTGAAGTCGTTTCCCTGCTTCTCCCTAACACTTCAAAAGGAAGCCATTCTGTTGTGGGCAAATGTAGAATGGTTTCCGGAGAGCACCAGGTCCGTAAATCATTAGCCCACTTTTGTGCCTGCTCTTCCGAATAAGTTAAGATTAATCCGGTTTTTATAGACATTTGTAATAGCTGCGCGACAAAGGCTGCCTTTTGGCTCCCTGTTAAATCGTATATCGTCTGGGGCCATTCCCCATGACTTAACGATTGATCAATCCCTTTTATATCCAGCCCCTGTCGAAGATAGTCATGAATTGTATTCAAACCGCGCATCCTTTCGGGTAGCAAAAAAGATGAATCTAATGATACACATTCCTTGGCTCCAGTTCCATTTCTTGTAGACAACCAGGGCAAATCGCATAAGCAACATTTCCAACAATCTCCATTATAGGGTCAGCGTTATCGTTGGTCAAGTCATCTAACTCAAGCTCACCAATAATTCGGTCACAAGTACGACATAACTTTAATATCTTCATACTAAAATCACCTTCCTAGCTAGTAGAATTACCCCTAGCAATGAAGGTTATACCTCACGTTAACGATGGTATAAATTCATGGCCCGATCGGTTTCCCCTTTAATCCATAAATACGCCGCTTTTTCTGCCCGTCCTAACATGTCATCTACCTGAGCAATTTCATCTTTCGCAAAGGAGGAAAGGACATATTCGATGTTAGTGGTTCGTGATTCACGGTTCGAATCTCGAATCTCGAACCTCGAACTTCGCGTTGGCCGACCCACTCCTAATTTTAGTCGCCAGAATTTCTCTGTTCCCAATTCAGCTAGAATGGATTTAATCCCGTTATGGCCCCCTGCACTTCCCCGATTACGGAGACGAATTTTCCCAAGTGACAGATCCATGTCATCCTGAACAATCAGTAAATCTTCCCCAAGAACTTTATAAAAAGCGGTAAGTTCTCTCACCGAACGGCCACTCAAATTCATAAATGTTAGAGGCTTTAAGAGTTGAAGGCGTTCGCCCTCCACATTCCCTTCCGTCCATAATCCCTGGAATTTTGCACGAAATTGAAGGCTATGAGCCTCTGCCAGCAAGTCAACCAGTAAAAACCCAATATTATGGCGCGTCTCTGCATATTGAGGGCCCGGATTTCCGAGACCGACAATAACCTTCATTCTGATCTCCTCCATAGCATATTCATCCGATACTCTGAATACAATATTTTAACAATAAGTAACTAATTTTACCAATAAGGGAGAGGGTGCACCTGTGAAACCCAGTAGAAAGTATTTATCCTTACCTATCATTTCACTCCAGGAAGGACAGCAAATTGGGTACGTAAAAAGCTTAATTCTTGATGCCGGTACCAAGGCTCTAGCTGCTATTGTAGTAGACACGAAGGGTTTTTTTAAGGATCAACGCATTATACCCTATTCCAAAGTCGTCAGTGTTGGCGAGGACGCAATCACCATTGACAAGGAGTCCCACGTGGAAAAAACCTCAAGTCTTCCAGCATTATTTGATCTGGTCAAACAAAAATTGACCATCATAGGAACAAAGATGGTCACGGAAACAGGGAAAACACTTGGCATCGCCGACGAATATTATATCGATCCGGGAACAGGGAAAATAACCCGGATAGAAATTTCAGGCGGTATAATTGATGGATTCTTAAGCGGCAAAGCGTGGATTTCTGCAGAACACATCAAGACCATTGGCCACGATGTAATCATTTCACAAAAAGATAGTGAAAATGCTCTAACCATCGCGGACAAAGGACTCAGTGACTCCTTAAAAAACCTCATGCACTCAACGTCACATCTGGCCTCAGAAACAACTCACACTATCAGCAGCTACTTTAAAAATAGGAAACTCCATACTGCTGTTACTCCCCCCAACCCGGATAAGGAACTGATTGGTCTTCCCGAAACAGAGGCTATTCCACCGGCCACCCAAACTATTTCCGAAATACCCGTTTCCAAAATACCCTTGGGATAATACCCCAAGGGTCTTATTAACTAAAGAGTTTACTGACGGAGAGATTTTCGTGAATACGGACAATGGCATCCCCCAAGAGCTGGGCAACAGACAACACCCTAATCCGGGGAATCATGTTCTCTATTGGAATTGTATTTGTGACAACGAGTTCACGAATAACGGAGTTTTTCAAACGTTCAATTGCCGGTCCGGATAAAACCGGATGGGTACAGCACGCATAAACTTCCTTGGCGCCTCGTTCGACAAGAGCAAGCGCACCCTGGGTAATTGTACCGGCAGTATCAATAATGTCGTCGATCATGACAACCGTCTTCCCTTTCAGTTCCCCAATGACATTCATAATTTCCGAAACATTGGGTTCCGGCCGCCGTTTATCAATAATAGCGAGCGTTGCGCCGATTCGTTCGGCTAAATTACGTGCTCTGGTCACTCCACCTAAGTCTGGAGATACGACACAGAGATTTTCAAGCCCTTTCTCCGCAAAATACCCCGCTAAAATCGGGACCCCAGGCAAGTGGTCCAGCGGAATATCAAAAAATCCTTGAATGGCCGGAGCGTGTAAGTCCATAGTTACGACACGATCTGCGCCGGCTGTGGTAATTAAGTTCGCCATTAGTTTAGCTGTAATTGGTTCACGTGCTCGGGACTTGCGTTCTTGGCGAGCATATCCATAATATGGGATAACTGCAGTAATACGGCGCGCTGATGCCCTACGCATTGCATCAATTATGATCAGTAATTCCATGATGTTGTCATTTGTTGGATTGCAAGTGGGTTGAACAACATAGATATCCGACCCCCGCACGCTTTCATCAACGGCAAGACTGATTTCCCCGTCTCCAAAACGTTGAATTTTAGCTGCACCAAGCGGAACCCCAAGATAGTCCACAATTTCCTGTGCCAACGGACGATTGGCATTCCCACAAAAAATCTTAAATTCTTCTGCTCCCATGGGTCTTTTAGCCCCCTATTTCATCTTTTCGCTTATGCCATTGTTCCTTGATCACCTGCGGGCTCCGTTCAACTGCCAAGGCCCTTGCCGGAACATTCTTCGTAATGGTAGAGCCTGCGCCCGTAAAAGCATATTCTCCCACGTCAAGCGGAGCAACCAAGTTTGTATTACTACCAATGAAGGCATAATCTCCGATTTTAGTTGGATGTTTGTTAACCCCGTCGTAGTTACAGGTGATTGAACCCGCTCCAATATTCACAGATCTTCCGACGTGCGTGTCTCCAATATAACTCAAATGGGGTATTTTTGTTCCCATTTCAATCCAACTATTTTTTATTTCTACAAAATCCCCCACTTTTACTTCCGCTTCTAGTTTCGTGCCAGGACGTAAATAGGCAAATGGACCAATGTGACAACGTTCCCCAATTACCGCATCTTTGGCCACCGTGTAGGTCAATTCCGAACCACGCCCCACCGCACAATTCTCCAAACTGGTCTGTGGTCCAATCACGGCATCCTCTTCTATTCGAGTTTTACCCATTAAGCGGGTAAAGGGCAAAATTGTAACGTCGTGTGATAGTTCTACATCCGCATCGATAAAGGTCGAGAAAGGATCCACAACCGTGACCCCTTCAGACATCCAATGATCAAGAATACGCTCTCGTAAAATTGCTTCGGCCTTAGCCAATTGACCCCGGCTGTTGATGCCCAGTGCTTCATTGGAATCTAAGGTACAATATGCCAGCACCTTCTCTCCAAGCTTTAAGAGAACATCAAAGACTTCTGTTAAATAATATTCCCCCTGTGTATTTTGAGTGGTGATTTTGACTAAGGCTTCCTTGAGTGCAGACCCCTTAAAACAATACGTTCCCGTGTTGATTTCGTTAATTTGTCGTTGCTCAAATGTAGCATCTTTTTCTTCGGCAATTTTAACAACGAATTCCCCATTTCTAATAACTCGTCCATAGCCAAACGGCTGATCCATACAGGCAGTTAACACTGTGGCGCTAACCCCTTGAGCTTCGTGTAATTCAATAAGGGTTTTTAATGTCTCGGTTTTAAGCAGTGGCTGATCCCCGCTTAAAACCAGAACGGTCTGGGCGCCAGCCAAATAAGGTAGAGCTTGCATTACTGCATGTCCCGTTCCTAATTGTTCAGTTTGAACTACGAGCTCCACACGTTCAGAAATGCGGTTTTCAATCTCCTCTCGTCCATGCCCTACAATTACCAAGGGACGTCCAATCCCAACTTGGCTTACAGTGTCTAAAACATGTTCAACGAGAGTTTTGCCTGCTAATGAATGCATGACTTTTGGCAGCTTTGATTTCATTCTTGTCCCTTTTCCTGCAGCCATGATCACCGCTACCAAATTAGGCATGATCTAATTCGCCTCCAGCTTAAATCTAACCTTCTACCGTTATTACATTCCAAATGTTATTTATTCGTCAAATTAAGTGAAAATCCTTTTTTATACTATCAGAAAGTATAAGTTTTGGGTAAGCATAAGTGCAACTAGGCGGCCGCCTTCGCTGAGGCTTGGCGCCAGCCAAGTTTTCTTTATCCCGAAGTTTTATATGGAAAAAGGGAACCTATCTGCAAGGTCCCCTTCAACATTTCAATAACAAATATAACTGCGTTTATATGGCTTCTTGATAGGCTTTTAAGACAGCCGTCTGGATCACCTCCCGTGCTGCTGCTGAAATGGGATGGGCGATATCACGAAATTCCCCTTCTGGCGTTTTACGGCTAGGCATGGCTACAAAAATACCGTTCATACCTTCAACGACTTTAACATCATGGACGACGAAAGCATTATCAAAAGTCACGGAGACCACTGCCTTCATCTTTCCTTCCGTGTTAATCTTCCGAACCCGCACATCGGTAATATTCATTATGGATCACCACCCTTCAACTGGCATTACCGAGAAGTATAATGTCCATAATTATATTCTCTGTATGGTAAAAAAATCCTGCATTATATTTGGGAAAATTTCAAAACTTAAAAGCTAACCACAGGAACGACTGATGTCTTCCCTCAACACTTGGGTGATGACCACCATCCGTTCTGCTTTTTTCATCTTCTCCACGATTATTAATCCGCCTTATCCGGAACATTCTTTAAACTCATAGTTCCGAACATTACATTCTCAGCATTCACAATATGTGCTATCGCCAAGGATTGCGCTTCCTCACTATCATGATTTCTCAATGCATCAACAATCCGCCTGTGTTCGTCAATAGCATGTTTCATGCGCCCCGGAACGGCCAACGAAGTCGTTCGGAAACGTTGAATCTGTTCACGTAAATTGGCTAAAATTTGAATCAACCGTACATTGCGACTAGCTTTATAAACTAAAGCATGGAAATCAGTGTCAGACTTCACAAGCTGTTCTATGTCCAGCTCTCCCTCATCGGCTCGATAAAACAACGCCCGTTCCATTTGTTCCAATTCGTCATCCGTAATTCGTTCAGCCGCAAGACCTGCAGCCAATCCCTCGAGCGCAGAACGGATCTCAAAAACTTCTGCGATATCTTTCAACGAAACCCCAGCAACATACGCTCCCTTGCGTGGAATCATGACGACAAAATTCTCAAGTTCCAGTTTTCGGATTGCTTCCCGTACTGGGGTTCGGCTAACCCCCAATTCTTCGGCCAATTGAATTTCCATCAACCGTTCCCCGGGTTCAAGAATCCCACTCATAATGGCCTCGCGCATGGACTCAAAAACAACCTCCCGTAGTGGTTTATACCCGTCGAATATAACCGGTAGTAATCGTTTCTCCACAAATGTCTCCCCATTCATCCAATTTTATCATATTTCGTTCACTGTTCTTGTAACCAAAACGTTTTTGAAACCTTTTCTTTTCAACCGTTCAGCGACTTCTTTGGCATGCTGTTTTCCTTGAGCAATCCCAAATACACAAGAACCACTTCCGGACATTAAGGCCCCGTAACACTCAGCCTCCAGTAAATCTTGCTTAAGCGCCAAAATCTCCGGAACCATTTGGGCCGAGGCTAACTCTAAATCATTATAAAGCAAGTCCGCAATCTGCTGCGACGAATTCTGCGATAAAGCCTTTTCCCACTCAGTTCGCGTCAAACGCCCACCCTGCCCTACTAAATCAAAGCGCAGGTAAGCTTCCCTTGTGTTCACTCCAGCAAACGGTTTGGCTAAAACCAGATCCAGCAGCGGAGCTAGGGGTAATGCTTCAAGCCGTTCTCCCCGTCCCGTTGCCCACATCGTTCCGCCCCTCAAACAGAAAGCGACATCTGCACCACATCTCATCGCCAGCGTTAGGAGTGCTTCCCTACTTAAAGGTTCTCCATATAGTTGATTTAATAAACGAAGCGTTGCCGCGGCATCCGTGCTCCCTCCAGCTAATCCAGCCTGGACGGGTATATGCTTAACAATCTCAATTTCAATTCCTTCGAATTGACCAATTTGTTCGAGGAACAACACCGCTGCCTTATATGCAATATTTTCCGGGCCACTTAATGCTCCACACCGGCATACAACCTTCTCGCCACGACGCCGGACCCGGACAATATCGTGTAAAGCGATAGATTGCATGACACTTTGAAGTTCATGATACCCATCTTCCCGAATTCCGTGAATTGCCAGGGCCAGATTAATTTTGGCGTAGGCGAACGTTGTTAGAATAGAATGTTCCATTTACATTGCCCTTTCCGAACATTACGGATGCATTCCCTTTTATTATACAT
Source organism: Desulfosporosinus sp. Tol-M2 (assembly GCF_059735615.1). Lineage (NCBI taxonomy): Bacteria > Bacillati > Bacillota > Clostridia > Eubacteriales > Desulfitobacteriaceae > Desulfosporosinus > Desulfosporosinus sp. Tol-M2. Next base: position 38,713 of record NZ_JCAIJG010000127.1, on the reverse strand, counting down.
GTTTCTGGTTAGAGTTCCAGCACTTCTCTTTGATAAAATTACCGAATATAGCAAACTTGGCTAGCCATGGATTCCTCAATGGTGCAGCGCAACGGCATGGGAGTCTGACCAGAATAAATGGGACGAAGCTAATCCTCGTCCCACGATTCTTAAAATTCTCCGCCAACAACCCATTCTGTCTGCGCTGATTCATAGGCTAGTGCCTTTTGGAGTTCCAAACGCAGTCGTATTTCTTCTTCGATCGGCTCAATATGCTCATAAAACATCACGAAAGTGTCCCCTGAAACACAACTGTCCAATCCCCTCCTAAAGGCTTCTATTTCTGAAAGAATGACCTCTATATTGTTCGGGTTCTTACCACAACGCAGCGCTTCGTCATAGAGAAGCTGTGCCATTTCCCCTGGAAGACGACCACGTAAATCAGCGTCTTCCCGAATAATTAGACGTTGGAACCCTTGTGCCGCAATACGACCCACTTCACGTACTGATTCATCCTGCCGATCACCGGGAACAGTAATACAGCCCACAAGGGAACCGCACTTAAACTGTTTAAGTGTTTTGACCACTTCTCGAATCCCGGCAGCATTATGGCCATAGTCAACAAAAACACGCACTCCATTCAGCTCATAAAGATTTAAGCGCCCACGGTTGTGCTCGGCATCCGAGGAGAAGTTTTGCAGAGCATTTCTAATTACCCCAGCGTTTACTCCCAAGGCCCATCCTGCTGAGACCGCTGCCAAGACATTCTGAATGTTATGCTTGGCTTTTCCATCCCAAGTCACAGGAATCTGTTTCACTGAGCAGATCCGACAACTTCTTGAACCCTGACAAAGCACAATCATACCCCGACGCACAAAGACAGCTGTTCCGCCTATACCCAGGTGTTTACGAACACAAATATTATCCTTTTCGGTGCTAAAATAAATGACTCTCCCCGTTGTTCGCTTCGCCATTTGGACGACAAGAGGGTCATCCGCATTCAGAACCACATAACTATGCGGCTTGACAACCTCCGCAACCAAGCTCTTTACATGAGCAATATCTTCAAGCGTCTCAATGCCATACTGGCCCAGATGGTCATTGGAAACATTAGTAATTACAGCTACATCTGCATATTCATACCCCAGACCAGCTCTCAGAATCCCGCCCCGTGCGGTTTCTAAAACCGCCGCCTGTACGTCGGGATGTCTTAAAACAATCTTGGCACTCTCCGGTCCGGTCATATCCCCTTTAACCCATAATCTTTGATTAATAAAAATCCCATCCGTTGAAGACATACCCACCAAAAGCTGTTGATCTGTAAGGATTTTACTAATCATGCGAGCCGTGGTTGTTTTACCATTCGTACCGGTAATCGCAACGATAGGGATTCTTCCATTTCCCGAAGGAAGCACTTGTTCTACGATCGCTTTGCCCACATCCCTTGCTTTCCCCACGCTGGGAAAATGGTGCATGCGAATACCCGGTGCCGCATTGACTTCAATAATATGTCCGTTTTTTTGGCGATAGGACTGCTCAATATCTTCAATCACTAAATCAATCCCTGCAACATCCAAGCCAATGAGCTTCGAGGCATAGACTACTAAATCTATGTTATCCGGATGCACACGATCTGTCACATCCTCTGCGATTCCCCCGGTACTTAAATTTGCGCTGTCGCGCAAATATACCACTTCTCCTTGTTTAGGAACGGATGATAGTTCTAACCCCCTTTGAGTAAGTGATAAAAGTACCACAGAGTCAATTCTCAGTTTAGTTAAAGCTTTCTCATGGCCCTCCCCACGCAGCGGATCCTCATTTGTTTGAGCCACCAGCTCCGAAATGGTCAGTAAGCCATCCCCAATTACGTGAGCCGGAATCCGTTTTGCAGCAGCAATTAAACGCTCTCCAACCACAACCAGGCGATAATGCTGACCCTCAATATATTCCTCAACAATGACCCAATCGCCATAAGTTTGAGCGACTTTGAATGCAGCTTTAACTTCTGCCTCGCTCCTTATCTGGAGGGTGACTCCTTTACCCTGGTTTCCATGCAAGGGCTTAATCACAACAACGGTCTTCATATTTCGAAAGGCTCTCACCGCCTCTTCTTCCGTACTAACAATATGTCCCCACGGTACGGGGACCCCTCCGTCGTCCAGGATCTTCTTGGTCATTTCCTTATCACAAGCAATGTCAACCCCTATACTTGAGGTCGCACCCGTAATTGTTGCCTGGATACGTCGTTGATACCGCCCATAACCCAATTGCAATAAGCTGCCTTCATTTAAACGCTGGACAGGAATTCCCCGTTCCCGACATGCCTCAACAATCACTTGTGTTGAAACACCCAATTTATTATCAGCCGTCACCTTAATAATACGCTTTACCGCTTGTGCAACATTAAACGACTCTTGGTTTAAAAGGGCCTTCACACAGAAAAAAGCTTGTTTAAAGCCCTCAACCGCTCCCTCTTTGGCTTCGTAGTTGAAGATAATTTCATAGCAACCCGGTTCTTCCAAAATAGCCATAGTCTTACCATATTTAATGGTTTGTCCGGCTTGTGTCAAAAGGTCTATGGTCACATGTTCTATGACGTGACCAATCAGGGTACCCTCTTGCAGCCGCTCGAGGAATCCGCCAAGTTTACCCCGTGAACAATAATGATCAGCCAATGTCGGTAAATTTTCCACGAGGCGTTGCCCGAAATCTCCCAATTCATTACTAAATCGTTCTGTCCATTCTTGGAGATCCACAATCGCCCGAATAATTGGCCGATGGCTGTAGGCATTGGCCCCTTCGATCGCTTGGATTTCTCTAATCTCCATTATGTTGTTGTTCCCCCTTTAGTAACAATGGATAATATACTACACTAGTTTTAACCTTTTATTCTTCTGGTATTCCTTGTCAAATCATAAATTTGACTAAAGTAGAGATACCCGACGTTTTAGATCAAAACCATAACCATCGGATAGAACATGCATTGAAATAGGACTCAAAACCAGGGCTTGGCCTGGAATCGTTTCCGAAACATTTGTTGTGGTTGACGGAGACGCATCTACTACGGTTACCGTATTGCTTCCAACCACCGAAAACCGCGCATCAGACTGTACTAAAATTGCTGTATCCTCGTCAATTCCCACACCAAGAACATAGGGATTTTGAGAGACTGCCGAAAGAAGTCTGCCGATTCGCCCTCGTTGAGCAAAGTGTTGATCAATCACAACGGAGCGAAGTAAACCCAATCCCGGCGCCATCGTTAATACGTTTTTCTTCGCCGTTCCCGCTTCCCCCCCGACAATCATCGTATCCGACATGACAGAAGCCCCTGCGCTGGTTCCTGCAATAATGACCCCCTGCTCGTAAAGCTGTTGGAGCATTCGTCCGAGTAACGTACCCCCTAGCAAACCGGTAATCCGAAGTTGGTCGCCTCCGGTGAAAAAAACCCCGGTTGATTTTTCGAATTGCTGAAAGGTCCCTTGTGTATTAGCCTGGGTACGGTCTGAAACATCGAGGACTTGTACCTCCTGGGCTCCTAGTTCCAGAAATAAAGCATGGTACTCAACCCCTAACTGGCGCGGGTATTCTGTCGCAGCTGTCAGGACCGTAATATGGCTTTCCCTTCCGCCTGACTCCTGAACAAACCGCTTCAGGATTTTGCACTCTCCCAATTTATCTTCTGCCCCACCAATAATAAGCAGCTTCCCTTCCACATGTTCAGCCAATCTGATCCCTCCATTTCGAAATTCGAGGTTCGAGGTTCGAGGTTCGAGGTTCGAACACTGAACAACGAATATTACTTTGCGCTTTGCGTCCCTGAATATGCTCAACTAATTTCCAATGGAAAAAACTCCATCGGAAGCAAGCTCCCTATATTCTCTTCCTGAAATGGGCTAAATTATGCAAAGAACATCCAGAAATCACTAACATACCATGAGATAGAACCTAATTATCTAAGAAAGGAGGCCAGGCCAGTGCCCAATCGTTCAATTGTCATTCATACCGCCCGTCGTAGACTCGAGCTTTATGAAGGAAACCGGCTTATCCAGTCTTATCCAATTGCAGTTGGCAAGAGCGCAACCCCTACCCCTAACGGTCACTACTCTATTGCCACTAAAACAGTCTCTCCAGGTGGTGTCTTTGGTAGTCGCTGGATGGGGCTCACTATCCCAGGTTATGGGATCCATGGAACTAATAACCCGGCTAGTATCGGCCAAGCCGTGTCCAAAGGATGTATCCGCATGCATAACCATGACGCCGAAAGCCTTTTTCAACGCGTCAAAATTGGAACCCCCGTAAATATTTTACGTTAAGGTGTTTGGGGGACGGCCCATTTGGCACTCGTTAATGTGTGTTAAATAGACTGTCCCCCAAACAAATTGAGTTAGGAGCGATTCGTGAATCACCTTACTTAATAAGGGCTCCTGGGATACCCCCTCCGCATTTGGCCTCGCGTCTCAATCCCCCCAACCCCATCCGTCCCCGTTATTGTATGAGTAAGAATATTCTTCACCGATACTATTTGCTCCATAGGGGTAAAAGCAATTCTCTCCACGACAAAAACAGGATCAAAGGCATGGATAAGCATGCGTTTTGGTGATGAAGCGAAATTTGCCCCTGCTGATAGAATGGCTTCATAGTTAGATTGGCAAGCTCCCGCAAAGATCACCAGCGCATCCCTGTTATGCTGAAAACGCCGGGCTTCCAGAACAGACTCCACAAAATAGCGTGAACTGCGATAACTATCCATACTATGAAAATCTTTTTTCCCACTAATAAATCCGTCATGACCCGTCAAAACCAGGATGTCTGTCGGATTTTCCTGTAAAATTTTACGGATAACTTTTGGTTGTTCCATCTCGGATTTACAAATCCCCTTGGCTTCGATTCCCATTTGCTTATATGTCTTAATACATTGGCTTAAATAATCCTGGTCGCCATCAAGCTGCAACACCCGTCCAGGGATCTCAAAAAACTCATTTTTATCGTCTACATCGGCTTTTCTTTGACTGGTCAATTTGTGTAATTTTTGATAAATCATCTTATTATCCTCACGCTCATAATTGGCAACCTCAACCGGACTCTTCGCAATAAGGTCGGAAATTGGTGCATCTGCTAGTAACCTTAAATTAAGCCCTTTGAGAATCGCCAATCCTTCGCCTTTTAAATTTGCATGTATCTGATCAACGCGGAAGAAAAGATCCTGTCGATGTGAGAACCGTGCAACAATATCACCGACTTGAAACATAGCCTGACCCCCTTATCGAGGTTCGAAGTACGAAGTTCGAGATTCTATGTTCGGATTTTGGGCCTCGAACCTCGCATTCCGCCCCCAGATAACTTTTATTTAACTTCGGAAGAAATAAGTTTTCTATACCCTTATATACTATGTCGAACCTCCTCAAACGGCATATATTATTATAAGTTTATTCGTTATTCATGGCTCAAACTTCGAATATCGAATTTCGACCCATGAATAAAAGGGGGTACTCAAAGATGTTCGCAGTAGTCATTCCAGCCAAAAATGAAGAAAAGAGCATCTTGGCAACTATGACCACCATTTTACGCCTTCCCGTCAGTTACATCATTTTGGTTCTCAATGGTTGCACGGACCGAACATTCCAACTTGCCCAATCAATCCCGGATACTCGGATTCATATCCTTTATTTTTCTGACCCCTTAGGGATTGATATACCGCGAGCGATCGGAGCACTCTATGCACGTCATATAGGTGCCAAGGGGGTACTCTTTGTCGATGGAGATATGTCCGGGGATATCTATCAAAATCTCCTTACTCTCATTACCTCGGTTGAATCAGGGATTGATGTTGCCTTAACAAATTGTTATCCCTACATTCCTCATCGTCAGAAACTTGCCTGTCTCGTTTTAAGCTTTCGGTCAAAGCTCAACCGCGAGCTTGATCTCTTTAAAAGCCTGGGTCTTGCAACACCCACCCACGGGCCTCATGCGCTCTCCCAACACGCGATGCATTCACTTCCTCTCGAAGCCTTTGCGATTCCCCCACTTACCTTGTATTGGGCTAAGAAACTAGACCTAATCATCAAAGTGGCCACATCCATCCCTCATGAATCACTTCACTCTCCGAGAAAGCATCGACGTCATGCCCGTCTGATTGCCGAGACTATCATTGGGGATTGCCTCATGGGATTAGCACTCATCCAAAATAAGTCTCCGACCAGATCACTGGGCAAACACAAATTAATGGGCTACCACCCGGGACGGCGTTTTGATCTTCTTCATTGTTGGGAAAAGTCTCTTAAATCACAGGACACGTTTTATGAACAGCATGTAATTCTCCTCGGCTCCTCCTCCAGTTCCGAATAATTATTTCAAATCTTTATAGTTGGTAATTTCTATAAACTCAACTTACGCAGGAAGGATTCCAAATTTATCGTTGACTAACTACTTATACGTATGATAAATTTAAAGGTTACAAAATTAATAGCAAAACACCCTCTTTTTTGATAGAATTAAGTTGCTAAACCACAATTCTATATGAAAGGTTAGGTGTTTCGCTTGTCCTCCATTCTAGTTGATTTACAAGAAAAAATCCAGGTTCAATCTCGTTTGATGGCCTTTTCTCAACGTTTTAACTTAGTCAGTTCTCTGAAAGCCTCAGGTTTTCCAAGGAAAAAGGTGTGAAATTATTTGAACTCGTTCTTTTCGTCATCACCTTGATCTTTACTCAAAAAAACTTATATGAGTTTTTGCGCTGTGCTGGTGACGATGCCCCTTTCAAGAGAGACACTGTCTATCGACTGCTCAATAATCCCAACTCTAATTGGCGTTATCTGGTTCTTAAACTAGGTGCAACTATTATTGATTTCCTAAAACATTTAACAAGTGACAAGCGTATTTGTGCCCTAATTGTTGATGATAGCGCTTATTATCGGGATCGAAGTAAGAAAGTTGAACTTCTCGCTCTCGTCAAAGATCATACGACTAACCGGTACTTTAAAGGTTTTCGCAAACTAACGGTAGGGTGGACAGATGGGGCAACATTCATTCCTTTAATCTTTGCTCTTTTGAGTTCGTCTAAGGCAAAAAACCGTCTTTATGAGCAAGGTCCAGAGGTTCCAAATAGGAAGTCCAGGGCAATTACGTCGTCAGGAAGCGATTCTAAGTGCTACCGACGTATTGCTTAGTAGTGTTGGTGAAATTCTTACTTGTGTTAAGGATTTTCAATACGTCCTCTTCGATAGTTGGTTTAGTTGGCCAAAAGTAATTAAAGGCGTCAAAGAATATCATCGTGATGTGATCTGTATGCTTAAGGATATGCCAACTCTTTTTTACACTTATCAACACAAAAAATATACACTTTCTAACCTATATGCCCAATTGAACAACAAGAGTCTTGATAAGTCATCCTATCTAGCCTCTATTATAGTGGATTATTACGGAATTCCCGCGCGCATTGTCTTCGTGAGAAACCGCAATTCAACTTGCAAGAGAGAATGGCTCGCTATACTTTCGACGAATATCACTATACCGGAAGAGGAGATCATTAGAATTTACGGGCTACGCTGGGACATTGAGGTTTACTTCAAAGTTTGTAAGTCTTTTTTAGGCCTGGCTAAAGAATACCAAGGTCGAAGTTATGATTCTATGGTTGCTCATACTTCTATTGTAACCATCCGTTACATGCTATTAAGTGTTGAAACCAGGGAAAATCAAGACAGTAAGGCTCATGGCGGGATGTTTTATGAGTTCTGTGATGAGATTAATTCAATAGAGTTTAGAGAGGCGTTTTTGCTTATCGTGAACTTGTTCATGTCAACGATTCGTGAGAATCTTTTCCTCTCCAAGAAAATGGTTGATAAGATCTTGCTTGATTTCATGAGCAAACTTCCAGGATTTATGAAACGTAGACTAGGATTGGCATCTGCATAGGTAGTATATTTTGTCAACTGCGTAAGTTGAGCTATAAAAATCGAATTATGAATTAAAAAAATTTAATGAGGGCAGGGATTGAATATTCCTGCCCTCAAACTTATTTTGCAATTCATCCTATTTTAGAACAATACCATTCTTCTTTAAATAATCCTCAATCTTTCCTCTTTCCTCCACTCGCACGTGCACAGTAGGTTGCATTTTTTCTTCTAGTACCCCATTCCAATTCATGTAAATAGTTTGACTATACGATTTTTTTAAGATGGGATCATCATACTGTATATCTACAACAACATAATGCGCGTTAATATTATATTGCTTTGGGTAAATCTCCTCACTTGGTATGGTCATAACCAGGCTTGACGAGGAATCTTTGGGAATTTCGTTGACAATCGCCGATTCGTCATGATGAATCGGCTTTCCGGTTAAACGGTCATCAAAAACAATTGTCTCGCTTGAAAGATTGACAGCCGGATGCATTCCGACATTGGTGAATTTCAACTCAAAACTAAGTTCACTACCTAACTCAACTTTTGGCGACTCTTTTAAAATGAAATACGGTCGTGCTGTTTCCTGTTGTCCTTTCCATGCAGATACGGTTAAAAAGACGGTTATTACGGCCGTAAGCGCTAACACTGTCGTCGCTGTCGTGGCGATAATATTCGACCATTTCAGAAAGTGCTTCTTATTTGCTTTTTCCAACTCAAGCTCACCCTCCGTCAATTCAAACATGGTAACCGGCACATAGGACATGGGATCATTCGCACTTTTTTTTATAACAAAACTTCCTTTAACGTGCCAGAAATAGTATGAAAGAAAAAGTTTATTCTTATGTAGGTAATATATTCCGCTACCCCACCGAAGCAGGGTACGGAGGACCCACTCCCACTTGTAGAAGTGGAAGTCTTACGAATGGATAAAAATGTGAGAGGGATCTGGGAATCGTCTCGGTGTCTCTCTATTCTTTACGATTGAAAGGCTTTTGTTAGCAGCTGAAATTCTTCAATACTCAATGATTCTGCTCGCCGCCCATCCGAGATCCTTATACCTTGCATGCGTTCGATCACTTCTTCCTTTTTTAGCCCTAAACCGCCCGCAAGGGAGTTTCCCAAAGTCTTTCGCCTCTGACTGAAGGCTGCTTTAACTACTCGGAAAAAATCTTTTTTATCTGCGTTAAAATTAGGGTAAGGGCGAAGATCCAATCTAATCACAGCAGAAGATACTTTTGGCGCAGGCCAAAATTCGCCAGGCAAAACATCCGTCACTTTAGTGACTTGGGCGGAAATCTGAACCGCAATGGATAAGATACCATAGTTCTTGCTCCCTGGTGAAGCTGTAATCCGGTCCGCTACTTCTTTCTGAACCATTATAGTCATCCCCCTTAAGTGACCCTCTTGTTCAAGAAAGTGCATAATCAATGGGTTTGCGATATAATAGGGCAAATTTCCTATTAAATACCCTTTCTGATCTCCCCATAGTTCATTCAGATTTAGCGTCAACGCATCTTGATTGACTATTTCTATAGTATGCCCCCGAAGCTCTTTGTTCAGAATCCCGATTTTATGAATATCTAACTCGACAGCCCACATCTTTTGCACCCTTGGAGCAAGGACCCGGGTTAATACCCCAAGCCCTGGCCCAATTTCCACGAGTGGGACATCCGGCTGTAGAGTACTAGCTGAAACAATGCGGTCAATCACTTCGTCACTCATCAGAAAAACTTGCCCCATAGATTTATGAGCGCGTGCCCCTCTTCTTATAAGTCGTTGCGTGTATTCAGAAGCGCTCTCCATGCCTAACCTCCTCTATCGCTTGAAAAAATAACTCGCGGGATATACCAAAACGGTTTAACCGATGAAGGAATTGTTTGGCATTGGTATCCCCGATCCCCAACTTGCGCCCAAGTGCTAACCTGTATTCCTTCGCCCGCCTTGACCCCACAAGACCAACTAATAATAAATCCTCTAATGTAAAATTTTCAATAAGCGTCCCCACCTCTTGTTGAATATGTGCAAAGGCGTGGCGTATTTCATGCAGATCTGCATTTTCTACTCCAATATCTCCCAGTTTGGAAGCTGCTTTCCTGGTTAAGAAAGCGTGTTTTGCCTGAGGAACATAGTCCCGGATACGGTTACGAATCTGCTCTCCCACCGTATCCGGATCCGTAAATACAATCACCCCTTGCCGGTTGGCCATTTCTGCAATGTAGTCTAGCTTATTCCTGGTTAACCCATAACCCTCTGTCCAAATGATATCAACTTTCCCGAGGGCCTGTCGTACCGCATGGGCGTCATTTTTTCCTTCCACAACTATAAGTTCCCTGATCATCCTTTGATGCCTCCGCTTCCAAACGTATATCTGTTTAGGAAGTTTATATTAATCTTTGAACTTGTTCACCCTAAAGTGAAGAATTTATTTATCGCTTATTTGATTTCACTTCACTTTTTCCAACCGAAATAATAATAAAAATAGTTTGCCGTAAGATAAATAAGTATGACCATGGGGAATGAATAGTGATGCTTCCAATGATATGGTATATACAGGCCTGCCATTACGGCAAGGGGTTGCATTACAAAGGAACCAACTATTCCTAATATTATAGCCTTGATAAGCGGATTGACCGCGGGTTTATAATGTAAAAAAATCATTACCGCAACAGGTATTGCGCATAAGTCCCAGGTTATGTAAGGAGGAACCAGCGGCACCTCCTTGGTGGGATAACCCCAAAGGCGTAGAGCCATACCTACTGTATCCATATATGTAGCTGCCAACATTACAAAAACGCCTGCACAGACCAGGCGATATGTGTCTTCTTTTTTTCTCAACATAAACCAAAAGAAAATCCAGGGCAATATTAGAATAGTAATTTCAAGCCACCAACGCCAAGTAAAAACTATTTCTTCCAGCCAGACTTCTAACAATACCACATTTGCTTCATGTAGTAAATCATTAGCTTTCTCTATCCCTGGAAGGGTATAAGCATTATTATCCAATAATAAAATAATGATCTCTCCTTTTTACCATAACAAGAGTATAAGAGCTTAGGTACGCTTCCACTCAAATTTACAACCTAAATCAAAATATGATTAACTATATAACTAATTGTTATAATAACTGAGTATCAGATTAATATGTTAAATCGAAAGGCAAATATATGCTTAGATTATTGAAATCAGCTATTTGGATACTTGCAGCTTATAAATGGGGAGATTGGAGAAATTATAAAAAGTACTATCCAACTATACTATTTATGATTTCTGGTGATTTAGTTTATCAATTCTTGACATATGATTATCCTCTTTGGGAATTAAGTGATCCGCTACTGAATGCAACCTTAACAACATTACTTATGGTATTCATAAATTGGCCGGCAAGCGTTTAAATATATTTAACGCATTTCCCTAAAAATGGTGGTTTTGGGAAAATTATACCCTATATGCTACTATGGATAGCCCTATTTACGATAATTGAATGGGTCTATCTTCAATTTAATCTAGTTAAGTATAGTAATGGTTGGATCTTTGGTGGTCGATGGGTTTCGATTTCATCTTGTTTCCATTACTAATAATTCATCATAAGAAGCCTCCACTTGCCTGGCTAATTGCGTTTATATTAGGATCAAGTATAATTTACTATTTCGAAATACCATTGAATAGTATGAAATAAAGCTTATAACCCCCTTTCTTAAACCCCCATAATTTGCACCGTTAGAAAATATTTTATAAGGGGACGAAAGTTTATCGTCCCCTTATTGCTATAATTCCAATTCCCTTTGGGTTAGGCTGAAGTCACTTATTTCTTTTCCTTTGTTTCTTTATTTGTTCCATACGTCTGGATGAGCTGATCCCAGATCGCGGGATCCTCCATTCCTAACCGCCAAATGGCAACACCATGTAACTTGTGTTTGAGTGCGTCATCCATTTTTGCCCTCAAACTAGCGATGTTCTCAAAATAGACCTCGTGTCGAACCCCATTAGCTGTATAACTAAATTGGGGCACTTTCGCATTGGGATCAGTTTGAATTTCTACTCCATGCTTCTTGGCCCGCTCAACTGTTTGAGCATAGGAGAGATAATCTGGCATGGTTGGTTTGTTAGTTCCCCAGTCAAAGGAATAAACAGGGAGACCCATCACAATCTTTTCTTTAGGTATTTTCTCCACTGCAAATTTGATAACACGATCAACCCATCCTTCAGAGGCAACGGGCCCTTGGGTCGTCCCAAGTCCATGCTCATCATATGTCATAAGAATGATTTGGTCAGCTGCTTTTCCAATCGCAGCATAATCATATGCGCCTGACCACAGATCAGAAGGATAGTCCACAAATTTAGCGGGGATTGAAATGTTCAAGACTTTGTCTTTTGCTTTTAACGCTTTACCAAGCTCAGCAACAAAGGCCGAAAAGTTGGCTCGATCTCCTGGAGGTGTCTTTTCCACATCCACCGAAATGCCGTCCCAGCCATCTTTTGTCGTCAGGTTAACCAGATTCGTCACTAAATTAGCCCTAATGGCAGGATTAGATAAAACTTTGTGAGCTAAATTCGCATCAAAGCCAACCGTCCCGGTTAAATTCATGTTATGCACTAAGGCATAGGCTTTCGATCCATTTTTTTGAGCCGTTTCTTTGATTTTCAGATCTACTTTACCACTTGGAACGACTTTGCCAGTTGCATCAAAAGAGTACCAGAAAAACGCGACTTCATCGAGCAATTTAGCGTTTTTGCTCATCGATTCTTTCGAACCGGGTGTAGGTCCTTCAGAGTCAGTGAAAAATCCCAAGACCACTCGTTTCTCAGTTCCTAATACGGAATCACGTGTCGCACCGGCTTCAGCTTCCGGTGGTTCTGTCGCTTGCGAGGTTTGCTCCGGGGTTTGGGGAGGAACAGGAGACGGTACATTTGAACAACCTGTCAAGGCAAGTCCCAAAATCAGGGCACTGCTCATCATAAAAGTCAGAAACCGTTTCATGCTGCGCTTCAACTCCTTAATGTAGATTCGGTACTGACTTTATTTTCCCCGCTTCAAAGGGCGTTATGTATTAAAATAATAAGTGTTATATTTATCCTATTCAAGTCAATTATGGTTGTATAAAATAGTTTGCAATCCCTTTCGCAATCGCACGTGCCAACTGTTCCTGGTACCAAGATTGCTGTAGTTTTTTCTGTTCCTTCACACTCGATAAATAACCTACTTCTACAATAATTGCAGGCATACTTGTGTTCTTAATAATGTAAAAATCCCCCGGTTTTGTAATTCTTCGATTCATCCCAGGTATTTTAATCAATTCTTGTTGAATTAATTCAGCTAACCCTTTACCTGATTCAGACTGATAATGATAAAAAGTTTCCGCACCGGATTGCAGTCCTGTTGCTGTTGCATTGACATGCAGACTGACGAAAACATCAGCATTTACCTCTCTTGCCATATCAATACGGCGATTTAAGTCAATTTGTTTTTTTGTTGTTTTTCCTTTGACCCCGTCCGGAACATAGTCAATATCTTCTTCCCGTGTAAGAAAAACCTCAATTCCGCTTGGACCAAGCATTTCCTTGACCTTTTGGGCAATCTGGAGATTAATCGCTTTTTCGTAAACACCCTGATTTGTAATTGCTCCAGGGTCATATCCCCCGTGCCCCGGATCAAGCATTACTATATGGCCCTTTTCAAAATGGCTGACTACAGCGGTCGAACCCTGCCAAAGAACAGATAATACCAGCACGCTCATTACACTCAGGACAAGTAATATCGCCGTTTTGTTCCCCGTTATCCCCACATACTTACCCATCCAGTACTCCCCCGTTTCATGGTTTCAATTAAAGAGTATGTGAGGATAAATAAAGTTATACTTCCTGACGTACATAAAGCAAGCCTCCGCTTAAAATGCGAAGGCTTAATGTCCACCAAAGCACAATGCCCAATGCGCGATATTCGGAACCAAGACTTCGAGCTCGGGCCTCGAGCTAAAGCTTGGAACTTCGGACTTCGGGCTTCGCGCTTCGGGCCTCGCGGTTACTGTACATATACCACGACGTTCCGAACACCATATGCTAATGCTGCTTCTGTGGAATTCATATAAAGGTCGATCCGGTTCCCTTTTATTGCTCCCCCAGTATCTAAAGCACGTGCCTGCCCATAACCCTCAACATATACGTTCTCTCCAAGAGAAATTACTCCGGGATCAACGGCAATGACCCCCCAACGGACGGACACCCCCGTTTTTGTGATCCCTCCTGGTATACAATAAGCTGTCGCTCTCATGAGATAAGCTCGTTTAAAATGTATGGTCGTACCGCCCCGGGAAATTGAAGTTTGTACCCCCCGAGAAACCAATTGATTGGTTGGCGGGGTAAGCACTCGCTGACTGAGTATTTCTCGATCAACCTCTTTCCCATCTTCCAACGTCAGTTTAATCGTTTGCTCTTGGAGACCATTTGAGCCACGACTGACAACTTTATCCGGTAATCCGACGGGATAATCGGCCGACTGTGCAACAATCTGAAATGGAATCTCACTTTTCACGGTATCAACTCGTTCCTCAACCCTAACCACCTGAACATGCTCATTAGACTCTAGCATATGGTCTAAGGGCTGCGAGACCTTATCTTTCATTCCCAAGACAATCCCTAGTTTCGCGAGCGCATCAGCGACGGTTCGTGGCGCGATATAGGTATCTATATCCTTACCATCTACGTGTACAAAAATGGGGATAGACCGCCGTACCCTAATTTCCATTTGGTTCGTGACAGCTTCTGTTCGTAAAATATTCACTTCATCCACGTCTTTTATCTGAAGTCCGTAACGCTCTGATAAATCAACAAGCGCTTCTCCCACCGTTTTTGCGGGTGTCCGTGTCATGAAAGATTGATCATCCACCAAGAGATGAACTGGTATACTCCTCGTTACTTCTACCTTTAATCCCTTGGTAACCAATGTGTCCCGAGAAGGGTTTACAATATCCTCCGGATATAATTCTAAGTTCGCATGGGCGAGTGCCTGACCCACAGTCCCATAGATCGTCGAAACGCGTACTGTTTGTCCGTCAATGTGGGCCTCAATTGTTTTGGCATTGTAACAAAGTGTTACACCTGTAATAAGAAATACTGCACATACAAAAATAACTATTTGGGCTATACGCGACCTCCGAACCAAGGATAGGACCTGAGTTCGAGTTAACTGAATCATTAAATCCCTCCAAAATCCTGATCCGACCTAGCAACCTCATTTTAACGGATAAGTAGTCTGTTTGTCAAATTGTTTTTCCACTAACTGGAGGCTAAGACATAAATATGCACAGATTTTCGACCCCAGCTTACACACTGACGGAGAGATGGGAAAAACACATCAATCTGATTTCCACATATTGCTCTACCCGTAATAATTTGAATAAATACTGATCGGTAGCGAATACATCTTATTCCCCCTTAACAGAACCATATGAAGTATCCCACAAAAAAAGAACCTTCCGCTATCGAAGGTCCCCTTTAACAAGTAAAGAAAACATGAACTAAACCTATAAAAATACAGACTCTTACCCGTCAGTTATACTTTATGCCTGGTATTAAAAATGATTTCCGCATTACGCATAGTTTGAAGCGCGGCGTCTTCAAAAGGCAAGTTTTTAATCTCCGCAATTTTCTTAACAATTTCTCGAACGTAAGTCGGTTCATTACGCTTGCCACGTCGCGGTTCCGGAGTTAAATATGGGGAATCCGTCTCCACGAGAATACGATCTATTGGAGCATGGCCTGCCACCTCAACCGTCTGCCGCGCGTTTTTATAGGTCACCGGTCCGGCAAAAGAAAGATAGAATCCCAGGTTCATAAGAACCTTTGCCATTTCCCATGACCCGGAATAGCAGTGGAATACTCCGCCGGACTTTGGGGGATGGGCTTTTACTATCTCCAAAACAGCCTGATGAGCATCTCGCTCATGAATAACAATCGGTAAACCCGCTTCATTTGCTAACATGATCTGTTGAATAAATATTTGTTTTTGAATCGAGCGCGGGGAAAGATCGCGATAATAGTCTAGCCCAATTTCGCCCCAAGCCAACACTTTCGGTTGTTTTGCCAAGAGTAAGAGCTTTGCCCAGGTTTCATCTGTGGCCCCTTTGGCATAGTGCGGGTGTATACCAATTGCAGCATAGATAAAATCGTATTCTTGAGCCAGCTGTACAGATCGTTCTGAAGAAGGGAGATCGCATCCCACATTTGTCACCCGGGAAATCCCGGCTGACTTCATTCGTGCTGCAACTTCTTCGAAGTCTTCCGAATATAGAGGATCATCTAAGTGCGCATGTGTATCCCAAATCATTTGATCCGCACCCCTCCGGGAAGATCTTTGTTGACCATAAGGACTTCCAACACTTCCCCCTGTGATGCTGCCAAGATCATACCCTGGGAGGTGATTCCCCTCAGCTTGGTAGGTTTCAAATTTGCCACCAAGACCACATTTTGGTTTACCAGGTCTTCTGATGCATAGTGTTTTGCAATACCTGAGACCACCGTACGCACAACGCCGGCCACTTCGACTTCTAACTTCATAAGTTTATCCGTCTTTTCTACTTTCTCTGCACTTAGGACTTTGCCGACACGTAAATCCAGTTTGGAAAAATCCTCGATGCTGATTTCTTCTTTGATAGGCTCGAATTCGAGCAATGGAGCAGGTTCGCCGGTTTCTTTTTGAGCTTGGGTTTGGCTTATGTTATCTGTAGTTCGATCTTGATCCACTTTTTCCGTCTCTCCTACTGTCGAAAATTGCGAAATGTCTATTCTTGGGAAAAGCTGTTCTCCCTTATGTACTTTTATCCCGGGTTCCAGGATACCCCATTGATCCGTTTCTCCCCAACGGATGAGCCCTTCATCAAGACCCAGGAGCGTACAAATTCTGGGCGGTAATCCAGGCATGAAAGGGGCTGTCAAAACTGCCATAATGCGTATACATTCCATGAATGTATACAGAACAGTATCTAAGCGCTCCCGCAGTTCTTCTTGCTTAGCAAGAACCCACGGTGCTGTTTCATCGACATACTTATTACACCGTGCCACAAAGCGCCAAATCTCTTCAAGTGCACTCGCCGGGTCAAATACCTCAAGACTTTTTTCGACAGCTTTTTTTACTTCATGACTTAACGCCTTCAATTCTCTCTCCTGTGAGCCGTCTTGCCCTGGACAAGGAACGATTCCCTTTCGATACTTAACCACCATTGCTAAACTCCGAGATACGAAATTTCCAAAATCATTGGCCAAATCTCTGTTTAGGCGTTCAACCACGTTATCTTCGGAATAAGTACCATCCATGCCCGCCTGCATTTCGCGTAATAAAAAATATCGAATGGCATCCGAGCCGTATCTTTGAATCAACTCGAAGGAATCCTCAACATTTCCTCGGGACTTTGAAATTTTCCCTCCATCATTAGTTAGATACCAGCCATGTCCATAAATAACTTTAGGTAGAGGAATATTTAAGGCCATAAGAATAATAGGCCAAATCACAGCATGAAAACGCACTATATCTTTTCCCATGAGGTGAACATCAGCAGGCCAATACTGTCCATAATTTTCTCCATCCGGATAACCGAGTGCTGAAATATAATTTATTAGGGCGTCCAGCCATACGTATATAACATGTTTTGGATCAAATGGTACTTTGATTCCCCACTGAAATGTAGTACGTGAAACACAGAGATCCTCTAAACCGCCCTCGATAAAGCGCAGCATCTCGTTGCGACGGGAAACCGGTTGGATGAATTCCCGATGCCCTTCGATGTGTTTTAATAAGGCATCTTGATATTTTGAAAGGCGGAAGAAATAACTTTCTTCCTTGAGCAGTTCCACAGCCCGGCCACAATCAGCATTAGGGCATTTGCCCTCAATTAACTTATTTTCCAGCCAAAACGTTTCACAAGGGGTACAATACCAGCCTGAATACACCGACTTATAGATATCCCCTTGTTCGTACAGCTTCGTAAAAATATGTTGAACAACTTTATGATGACGTACCTCCGTCGTCCTTATAAAGTCATCATTTGAAACATCCAAGGCCAGCCATAATTCTCTAAAGCGTTCTACCACGCCATCCACATAAGTCCTGGGGTCGATATGATTTGCTTCCGCGGTGCGAACAATTTTCTGTGCGTTTTCATCCGTACCGGTTAAAAAGTATACTTCATCCCCCAGTAATCTATGATAACGGGCAAGCGTGTCAGCTGCAACCGTTGTATAAGCTGTTCCAATATGCGGGTTTGAATTCGGATAGAAAATCGGAGTTGTAATATAATACTTCACCAAAACGTCCCCCATCTCAAATATCTTTGGAATCTATAATACTCAGATTTTTAAGTATGCCCATAATTAGGAATTAATATGGAAGAAACTAATAATTCTTAAAAAAATTTATTATCCGGATGAAAAAAGGGGTTGACTTTAATTGGAACGATTGGTATCATAAACCTGTAGTTTCCTGTCGGATGTTGTTGAAAGAGGAGTTGGAAATTTTATGATGAAATCAACTGGAATCGTGAGGAAAGTAGATGAACTCGGTCGTATTGTTTTACCTATTGAGCTCCGCCGCACTTTAAGTATTGACGAAAAAGACGCCCTGGAAATTTACGTAGATCAAGAAAAGATTATTCTTAAAAAGTATGAGCCTGCTTGTGTTTTTTGTGGTAATGCAAGTGATAACCAACTTTTTCACGGTAAGAATGTCTGTCGCGGATGTGCAATTGCCATGGGAGAAACTGTGTCTGGGAGCGTAGAATCAACAGCCGTTTAATTTGCACACCTAAATTACATAGACAAAAATACTGAACTGACAGATCCATCAAAATTCTTAACTTGGAAGGCCTGGAAGGCCTTCTTTTTCATATACCTGGTAAACCTCTGACTTTCTTATCCCATAACGCCTGGCCACTTCTTTCATGGCATCTTTCTTACTCAACCCTCGGTTTATGCCTTCTTTGACCTCTTGGCACCATTCTTCCGGGCCTCCGACCGGTTTCACGGGGACGTAGGGTGCGATAACGATACAACACTCCCCTCGTGGTGCTGTTAACTCAAAAGTTTCTATTAACTCCTGGACGGTTCCCTTGTGCACCTGCTGATGTAATTTTGTTAACTCGCGCACAACTACCACATCTCGTTCCCCAAAGTACTCTGAGATTCCTCGTAAAGTCGCCACCAGACGATGAGGCGCCTCATAAAAAATCTGCGTTTGAGGAAGATTAGCCAGTTGCTCAAGGCTTTTTTCCCTTACTCCTGTTGCAGCAGGCAAAAATCCGTGAAAAGCAAAATGCTCCGTCGGCATTCCAGATAACACCAGAGCCGTGAGTGCGGCATTAGGTCCCGGCAAGACATCTACCGGAATATTCTCCGCAAGACAAAGACGTATTACTTCACATCCCGGATCAGAAATCCCGGGCAAGCCTGCATCAGAAATGAGCGCAATCGTTTGGCCGGTTTTTAGTTTCTCCACCAATTCCAGGGACTTCTTCTTTTCGTTATGTTCATGATAACTGGTCATGTGCGTATTAATCCGGTAATGTTGCAAAAGCTTTTGGGAATGACGGGTATCCTCAGCAGCAATCAAATCTGCTTCCCGCAATGTATCTAAAACCCGCAAGGTGATATCTCCTAAATTCCCAATCGGTGTCGCACATACATACAACGTACCTTTGGCCAACATACCTTCGTCTCCTTGTCAAGGCACATTCAAGGAAATAGTCCGTCAGTATGCAAATCTATTTGCATCTTTGACTTATTATTTCTCTTTCATATGCCCCGGTTGACTTAATCTTTCCTCAAGAAACCCAAACAAAACAGGCAATCTCCCTCCAACGGTTGCCCAAAATGAAGGTGGCAGACATGGAAACCTTCTTGATACAGGCGCACAAGATTATCATGAGCTACTCCTTGAATGTGTTCGGCATTGGCTATAACACGTTCTGTTTCCTTTTCAGGAAAGGTCCACTCCCGTTTTAACTTTATATTTTCTTCCTCCAAGGCTTGAACATAAGGCTGCAAACGGTTAACCTCTTCAAGAAGGGAACGTAATCTTTCTTCCACTTCTGTTAGGGCCTGGGTCAACTGACTCATACTCTCTCACTCTTTCCTTTGGGCTTTTCCCCTTTCCTATTGCGTTGCAGTGTCCCATCGGGTTTTGCAGAGAAGACGCTTTCTGCTCGGGAGTTTGCTTTATCCGGAGTTATTGACATCTTTTCCCCCACTTGAGTGTTGTGACGTGGACAATGCTCTTTATCTTCGGATTTATAACAACCATTTTCGTACTTAAGGCAGCACATGAGACGACCACAAATTCCAGAAATTTTAGTTGGATTAAGAGAGAGTTTTTGATCCTTAGCCATTCGAATCGAAACCGGTTCAAAGTCTCCTAAGAAGGAAGTACAACAGAGAATCCGTCCGCAAGACCCGACCCCACCAAGCATTTTAGCTTCGTCGCGTACTCCTATTTGGCGAAGCTCTATACGAGTCCTAAATATTGCGGCCAAGTCCTTTACTAATTCTCTGAAGTCAACTCGCCCCTCCGCCGTAAAGGAAAAAATAATCTTATTCCCGTCAAACGTATACTCAACATCGACTAATTTCATTGGCAATTGATGTTCTGCAATTTTCTTCAAGCAAATTTGGAAAGCTTCTTTTTCTTTTGTTTTATTCAGCCCGACAAACTGTTCATCCGAGGCCGTTGCCTTACGCATGACCTGTTTTAAAGGCGGAATCACTTCCTCGTCAGTAACATAACGCGAGGGGATGACCAATTCACCAAATTCAACACCCCTTGCTGTTTCAACAATCACCTTATCAGACTCAGCAAGCTTAAGGTCCCCCGGGGAGAAATAATATATTTTACCGGCGTGTTTAAAGCGAACGCCAACAACCTCAATCACAAAGAGCCCCTCCTTGTTGGAATAATTCCAAAGCTAACACTTCAATCACAAGTCTCGGATTAACTTGTTGTCGTAGTACATCAGTAGCTTTTCCGATCGCCAAAAGCTCAAAAGGACGAATAGTGCCCTTAAAAATCCCTTCTCGGGCCTGTACCGCCATGACTTGCAAATATAAAACGGCTTGGTTCTTATTGATCGGAAACAGCGCATATAGTTTAAGAAAATCTCTTTCTTCCACCGCAATCCGAAACCTTTCGAGCCATTCTTGCAGCAATGATACGCCGTGCTCGAGAATAGCTGTCGCCAGGTTTTGGTTTTTCCCACTTAAACGAAAGGCCCGAGCTGCTTCTTGCTGATCCGCCTCTCCTAACCCAGTTAGCCAATTTTCTTCAGTAAGATCCGGGAAATAAACCAGCTGTGCTCTGCTCTGTATAGTGGGTAAAATTCTTTCGGCATTTTGGGCACATAATATAATAACGGTTCGCTCCGGAGGTTCTTCAATAACCTTCAATAAGGCATTAGCTGCCGGTAACGTCACTGAATCCGCTTGCTCAATGACAGAAACTTTATAGTTTCCTTCGTAATGCTTAAAGTATACCTTCTGTTGCCAGACGAGGACTTGCTCGATCCCTATGGTAGTCTTAAGCGGTTTCAGCCATAAAACATCCGGATGATTTCCACTGATAATTTTATGACAAGCGTAGCATTCCTGGCAAGGTCCCTCCGGTGTGGGCTGACTACAATTTAAAATCTGCGCTAACCGGAGAGCCACCTCCCTCTGATGCAGTGCACTTCCCCCATGAAACAATAAGAGATGTGCCAATCGGTTTTCATGCGCCGCCTTCTCCAAAAGTGCTAACTGTAGATTCATTATTCCTCCTCGACAATCCAAATTGTTTGTTTTTTAAAACCATCCCACCCTTGCCAACGCCCCTCTCCAGCGGTGAGCAGTGTATCCAGAACTTCGCAAGTCATTTCTTCGCCCATCACAACGACAGGAATTCCCGGCGGATAAGGGGAGATCGTTTCGCCGACAATATGACCCAAACTTTCCTTGAGAGGGATTTGGCGTTTCCGGGCAAAAAAAGCATCCCGCGGGGAAAGCATCGGATGTGGCAAAGCAGGGATTTTTAGCCTATCGTTTCCTACTCGTTTTTTTGATTCAGCACAGCCAACCGAATGAGCGAAACGGGCTAAACTTTCTAACCCCTTAGTGAGCCTGCGGATATCCTCCGGCGTGTTCCCAATTCCTAACATAAAGAGAATGTTTTCCTCATCCCATAACTCCGGTTCAATGCCGTAACCTTCCCGAAGGTATTCCACACAACGAGGGGCAGGAACACCCAACGGCAAAGTATTGATCAGGATTTTCGACCAATCTACCGTGTGAATACCATACGTTCCGACATCTTTTTGAGAGAGAATACGGAAGCTCATCCCCACTTTCCGATGGAGAGCCTCGACTTCTTCTTGAAGACACTCCCAACGTCCAAAATCCAGAGCAAATTCTCCAGCCCGTTCCAACGAGGCCAGCAGCAAATAACTCGGGCTTGAGGATTGCAAAAGTTCCAGACTTTGCCTTAAACGGGTGCGGGAGACTCTCGTCCCTTGAACATGCAGCATAGCTGACTGAGTCAGGGCGCTTAAGGTCTTATGCGAGCTATGTAAGACAAGGTCTGCGCCAAGCTTTAAAGCGCTTGGAGGAAATAGTGGTCCAAGATAATGTGACCCGTGTGCCTGATCAACAAGAATCGGTGTATTAAGCCCCATACGCCTTCTTTCATCCACTAATTGGTTCAATTCAAAGGCTGTCCCGTAATAACTGGGATACGTGACATGGCAGGCGGAGACCGCTCGCCACGGAATCTGCTGCTTCTCCACGTCAAATCCTAACGGAAGACTAAAATCCGGATGAATTGTAGGCATTACATATTCTGGTTTCAACCCGCTTAAGACCAAGGCCGACATAACGGAACGATGGGAATTTCTCTCCACAACAACCCGTTTAGCAGCTGTGTCTCCCAAAGCGAGAAACATCGCTTGATTTCCGACTGTTCCTCCGTTAATCAGGAAAAACGTTTCCTCCGCTCCGAAAATCCCAGCCGACTGTTTTTGGGCCTCAGCAATTATCCCCCTTGGTGCATGAAGCATATCGAGTCCAGGAAGCTCTGTCAAATCAATCCCCAGAAAATCTATGCCATTAAAAAACTCCTGTCGACCTTTATGGCCAGGAGTATGGAAAGAGCAGGATCCTTGTTTTTGATAACGACTCAATCCCTCTCCAAGATCACCCACCGATGAACCTCCATTCAACGAGAGTTATCAACAAAAGCCTCCGCTGACACATACTTATTATATTTTAACATAAGTTAGAGAATTTTTCATCCTCATTGATTATTCACCGTTCTGATACGTACCTATTTTCATTCATCAGTGGCGCCGCGCAGCGGCATGGGGGTCTGCCCAGTACTAAAAAAGCAGCCCTTTGATTAAAAAGAGAAATTCCTGATATTCCGGAGAGCCTTGTTCGGCCATGAACAGTTCTTGCTGGCAATCCGAACAGAAAAACATTCCCGCGACCCGAAAACCGTCGTATAGCCCATTTCTGGGGACTTGAGCGCAGCGATTGCACACTGGAAGGACTTTTCCCTCGTTCTCCACAATTTCATGGCCTGGGAATCTTTCCTGGATTTCTGTTGTCATTGGCTGTTGGCTATCAATCGTCTTAATCATCTGATATTCCTCCTATTAAACTTCTCCCTTTATTCTGCCCCCTCTCCCGTTGAATTAGTCGTTGGGCTGCTTTTTGACATTCCCGAATGATGTATTGTGACTTGGACATCCAGAGAAACGGGGAAATCCGCAATTTTCTGCTCCCATTGATCCTTTACTGTCTGCCAATACGCCGGCTTTTGCTGTTCGATGTGCCGTCCAATTCCCAAAAAATCAAGGCTCAACTCTTTTTCTTTCTTAATGGAAAGCTCGCATTCTTTCTCAATCACCTTAGCAAAGCTCTTTTCTGCTTCTTTCAGAAGAGCCGCCCACTCCGTACTCGAAAGCTGTTCCTTTAATCCCAGAACTTCATCAACCTCAAGACTTGCTTTGATCCGGTATTCTATCCCGATTGTTCCATCCTTGTCGGACACTTTGAATTTTGTCGTGGATTTCAAGGCCTGCCCAACAAAGTTAACTTCACTTTCTTCGCTGCCCACCGTACTGATAAAGCGCTGCCCAACACTGTTATCTAACCACATAAAACCTTTGGTTTCTTCGTCCGTCAGAAAGTCAGCCAAATGGTCCCCCCGTAAAACTCCGGCACCTTGTAACCGTAACTGCATTTCTTGTTCCCCAGCTGTTCCCACTACTTGATTTCCACCTATCCCCTCCCCCGGCTTAATACTCTCAACCACCGGGAGAATTGGTGCCGTACTTTTCCTGCCCAAAATAGTGAGATAATGCCCTAAACGAACCGTCGGATAAACTGAGATATCATGACTTGTTTCAATGTTACTTTTAATAAACATAGCCGGTAATTGTCCTTTGCCCAATTTCGTATTCAAGATACTTTGGGCTTTCCCTTTGGCTAAAACCAGGTACATCGTCCGCCGAAATTCCGAATAGCGTTGGACAAAATCCAAAACATTGATAAACCCGGCTTTCGCCGCATCCTCGCCGATGACCACAACTTTCTGTGAGCCCTCAAAAGGTACACGATTTATGCTCTTGGAAACCATCTCATAAAATTCTCTGATACTTGAAACCTCCGCACTATATGTCCAGCTTTCAATATCACTACCCGCCGCTCCACCTTTTTGAGGCAGGGCAAATTGTGCTGTAAGGAGATAAGTCCCGGGTTTCCGCCCAAGATCAATTCCTGCCCCCATCAACAAGGCCACGCTCTCCACTTCCTTTTTATCCCAGCACCCATCTAATAGCAAAATGCATACAATCAAGATCAATACTCCTAATTTGTGCTTCAGGCCTTTCATCAAGCACCGGCTCCCTTCTTCCAGCGTGAGACTCCCCAAAGGATAAGAATCCATACCGAGGCAAAAGGTAAAATCAGATAATTGTCGACAAAACTAATTTCCTTAATTAAATCCGCTCCTCTAGTAAACCCGAGGGCGATTCCTAAAAATACAACGCCTACTACGAGGTTCCATTTAAATCCTTTCAAGTTAAAACCTGTTTCTAAGCCCCACTTTGTTGTTAAAAAGAATGCCCCTACTTTTATGACCCCGGCCCCAAGCCAAACCCCCATAAATAAGGATTCGACCCCCGAAATGGTCAGACTTATTTCCACCATCTTCCCTAACATAAGGAAACCGTAGCCCAAACGGATCGTTTCGCTAGGCCCAAAAACAAGAATTTGAATTAAGACAATTAATGTGTCTAGAATGCCCACCAGGAGAACAACCCGCCAAATCCCTGTCTTCAATTGACCAAGTGCTTGCTTACCGGTTGGTAAAAAAGCAAGCATCCCCCCCAGGAAGAGGATATACTCCATGGCAAAGGGCATTATTCTTAATACCCCCCCCCCAAGCGGTTTTAAGCCCTCACTAAAAATAGGCAGAAGTTCCCCTTGTTCAATCCGTGGTATGGGGAGGACAATATTCAGAAGCAAGGCGATCACGATCACGGGAAAGATAACTTCAGAAAAACGAGCAAACACTTCAATTCCAGACCATACCAGATAGAAAACGAGTAAAAGCCCTCCCAGGTAGAACACCCCGATGGGCGTAAGCGGCATAATCGTCCGCTGAAAGACGTCCCCCACTTGGGCCAGTAACAAGCCGCCAAAGTAACCCGTAATTAATATATAAATGCAAGCAATAATTTTTCCTATCCATTTGCCAAAGAGTATTTCGGAAATCTGCAATAAATTTTTATTGGGATATTGGGCCAGAAGAGAAAGGACCATTAACCCATAAGGAATTCCTACCGCTAAACCCGGCAAGACAGTCATCCAACCATCCCGTCCGGCGACTCCGGTAACCGCGGAGGCTATGGGGAGAAA
Organism: Desulfosporosinus sp. Tol-M2; assembly: GCF_059735615.1. Lineage (NCBI taxonomy): Bacteria > Bacillati > Bacillota > Clostridia > Eubacteriales > Desulfitobacteriaceae > Desulfosporosinus > Desulfosporosinus sp. Tol-M2. The sequence continues at coordinate 12,905 of NZ_JCAIJG010000127.1, read as the reverse complement.
CGTTGTTCCCAGAAGTACTGCTGCCCCTAAGGTCATGAATTGATGCGGAGAGATTCTTTCCATCGTTACCCTTTCCCTTTCCCGCCGGAGTGGGGTTCCTCAACATCGAGCAGCTGAGGACGACGCTTCATCGCCCACCATGGTACCCTCATAAAGGTATCTTGCAACATGGACCGTATGCGCAAAGGGGATATCGGGCTCAGGTAAGGCACCCCGAAGGAACGAAGGCCTAGCAGGTGAATGGCGATCAGATAAAGACCTACCGAAACCCCAAAGAAACCAAGAACTCCCGCCAAAATCATCAGCGGAAAGCGCATGAGCCGAACCGCAAGACTTAAATCGTAATAAGGAATAGCATAACTCGCTACTGCTGTCAAGCCAATGATAATCACCATCAGTGGGCTGACCAAGCCGGCCTTCACGGCCGCATCGCCGATAATCAGCGCCCCGACAATGCCTATCGTCTGCCCGATCGGTTTTGGTAAGCGGAGCCCCGCTTCCTGCAAGACTTCTAAAGTAACCGTCATAGTTAAGGCCTCTAAAAGGGCCGGAAAGGGCACTCCTTGCCGGCCTGCGGATATGCTTATGAGGAGATCTGTCGGTATAATTTCCTGATGAAACGTCGTTACCGCTATATATATACTGGGCGCCAGGAGAGCTACAAATGCTCCTAAATAGCGGACAAAGCGGAAGGGGATCGCCGTTATAGTCCGTTGGTAGTAGTCTTCATTCACACTCAAAAATTGCGTCAAAGTCGTCGGTACCACAAGAACAATGGGGGTCCCGTCGAGAATAATACCCACTTTCCCTTCCAGAAGCTTCCCGGCCAGGACATCCGGACGCTCCGTATAGGCGATTTGCGGAAAGAGCGAATAAGGGTTATCCTCAATCATCTCTTCGATATATCCATTCGCTAACACGCCATCCATCTTAATCTTACCCAGCCTGCTCAGTACTTCGGAGACGACATCCGGACTTGCTATTTTCTCAATATAGGTTACCACAAGATCGGTATTCGTCATGTCTCCAAGTTTTAAAGAGATTATCCGCAAGGAGGGATGTTTGATCTTGCGCCGCAAGAGCGAGGTATTTATGCGCAGCGTTTCCGTAAATCCCTCGTGTGGACCTTTGACGATCGTCTCCGTGACCGGTTCAGTAACGGCGCGCTTCTCCCATCCCCTGGCCCCAAAAACCAGCGCCTCCGCAGCATCGCCAAAGAAAATAACCGCATCGCCGGTCAAGATCGCATCAAGGGCTTCTCCCATTTTGGCTATTTTTTTGAATTCAAGGCCCGGAAGCAGACTCTGGAGTGTTCGATCCACAACATTTGCTACTGTCAGTTGGGCTAATTCCGGATGTCCCACTAAATCCACCATCAGGGGCTTTAAGATAAACAGGTCGAGTTGATTTTTGTCAACCAGCCCATCCACTGCCCCTAATATACAGGGTATACGTTCTTTGCCCTGAAGGAAAAACTCCCGGAATATGACATCGCTGCTATCCGCTAAGATCTCTTTCACTTTAATCCCGGATAAAGGCTTGTTCAGAGCCTCGTCATAAGCATACGAGGGTGACTTCCGGATCCGCCGTTCTCCCTTGGGGCGAATGGTAAGTTCTTTGATCATTTTCAGCCAACCGCGCACGCTTTTGCCCTCCTTCTCCGCCTTATTTTGTCCGACAACGAGTCGATTATTCGCAAGTCTTCTGTTTTCTTCTCTATGCCGCGAAAACTAACCCCCCCTTCTTATAATTCCACTTATATTTGGTCAAGACCGTTTCCTACTTATACTTTCCGCCCTGATACGTTAATAAAAAAAGGGGCTGTCTCAAAATAGAAATTAATTTCTATTGAGGGGCAGCCCCTTTCAATCAAATTAGTTAATTTTTAATTTTAGTCCCACTTTTGGTCAGCCAGACGTTTGTAGGAATCATAGCGGACCTTTGCATATTTTTCAGCGCCTGCAAAGAGTTCCTCCGCACTCTCCGGGAAAGTGTTCAGCAAGGAAGAGTAACGGACTTCGCCCATGATGAACTCCCGGAAGGACTTTGTCGGCTTCCTGGAATCGAGGTTAAATGGATTCTTACCCTCATCCGCCAGATCCGGGTTAAAGCGATAGAGGTGCCAGTAGCCGGAGTCAACCGCTTTCTTCTGCTCTTGTACGCTCTTATTCATACCCGCTTTGAGACCATGGTTGATACAAGGAGCATAAGCGATGATCAAAGAAGGTCCTTTATAAGCCTCAGCCTCTTTAATAACCTTAAGCGTTTGAACCATGTCCGCGCCCAAAGCAATTTGCGCTACATAGACATAGCCATAACTCATAGCCATAACCCCAAGATCCTTCTTCCGAATCTTTTTACCCGAGGCCGCGAACTTGGCGACAGCAGCACACGGAGTCGCTTTGGAGGATTGTCCGCCAGTATTGGAATAAACCTCAGTATCGAGTACAAGTACATTCACATCTTCTCCGGCAGCTAAAACGTGGTCTAACCCTCCAAATCCGATATCATACGCCCAACCGTCTCCGCCGATGATCCACTGAGATTTTTTGATGAGATGGTCTTTATTAGCCCAAATATCTGTGAGAACTTTCTCATCCCCAGCGTATCCATTAAGGCCTGCAAGGATCTTATCAGTCGCTGCTTTGGAGGCCTCAGCATCATCACAACCCTTGAGCCACTCCTGAAAAGCTTCTTTTAGCTCAACACTAATTTCAAGTTCAAGAGCTTGTTTCATCAGGGCCGCCAGTTTTTCACGGAGTTGGCTAACGCCCACGGACATACCATAGCCGTACTCGGCGTTGTCTTCGAACAAGGAATTAGCCCAAGCGGGTCCTTTTCCTTCTTCGTTGGTCGTATATGGAATTGAAGGAGCACTTCCAGCCCAGATAGAGGTACAGCCGGTAGCATTGGCTATCATCATGCGATCGCCAAAAAGCTGGGTGATTAGTTTAATATAAGCAGTCTCCCCACAACCTGGACATGCTCCGGTGAACTCCAGTAAAGGTTGCGCAAACTGACTGTTTTTAACCGTAGTTACGTCAAAGAGTTTACTCTTGTTTCTTAGGGTCACCGCATATGCCCAGTTCTGGGCTTGACGTTCGACTTGTTCAGCTGCCGGTTTCAGAATGAGAGCTTTCTCTTTAGCCGGACAAACATCGGCACAGTTACCGCAGCCCGTGCAATCCAACGGACTGATCTGAACACGGAATTGCAGACCAGATGCCTCTTTGCCGGTCGCTTTCTTGGCCGCGAAACTTTCCGGAGCGTTATTAGCTTCTTCCCCGTTCATTAAGAAGGGGCGAATTGCCGCATGCGGACAAACATAAGAACATTGATTGCATTGAATGCAGTTATCGGTCTGCCACTCCGGTACGGTGACTGCGATACCACGTTTTTCAAAACAAGCGGTTCCTAAAGGGAAAGTTCCATCTTCACGATCTTGTAAAATGCTGACTGGGAGGTTATCTCCTTCTAAGGCATTCATCGGGCGAAGAATATTTTTCACAAAGTCCGGCTCTTCAGCAGCCGCGGCCGCAGCCGCAGCTTCAGCTTGAGCATTGTCAATATCACCCCATGAAGCAGGAACCTCCACCTTAATAAGGGATGAAACACCACGCTCAATTGCCGCAATGTTCATATCCACGATATTCTGGCCCTTTTTACCATAGGTTTTTATGACGGAGTCTTTAAGATAATCAATCGCCTCTTCAACAGGAATTACGTGGGCAAGCTTGAAGAAAGCTGCTTGCATGATCATGTTGATACGGGAACCGAGTCCAATTTCACGACCAATCGATACGGCGTCGATGATGTAAAAGTTGGCATTATTCTTCACTATCGATTGTTTCATGGCAGCCGGAAGTTTTTCATCCAGTTCTTCCGCTGTCCACTGACAGTTCAAGACAAAGTTACCACTTTTTTTGAGACCTTTTAAGAGATCATATTGGTAAACATACGATTGATTATGGCAAGCTATATAATTAGCGTCTGTAACATAATAAGGTGACTTAATTTCTTTCTTGCCAAAACGGAGGTGGGAAATCGTGACTCCGCCAGATTTCTTACTGTCGTATTGGAAATATGCCTGGACATAGAGCTTGGTGTGATCCCCAATAATCTTAATCGCTTGTTTATTTGCACCGACAGTGCCATCTGAACCGAGGCCCCAAAATTTGCAGGAAATAGTCCCTTCCGGAGTAGTATTAATAATTTCGTCTTCAGCTAAGGATGTCTGGGTTACATCATCGACGATACCAATGGTAAAGCCATTTTTCGGGCTTTCAGCCCTGAGGTTTTTGTAGACGGCTAATACTTGAGAAGGAGTCGTATCTTTAGAACCTAAGCCATAACGTCCACCAACGACCACCGGTTTAAGATCGCTTGAATAGAGGATATCCTTAATATCCAGATAAAGAGGTTCACCAGTAGCACCGGGTTCTTTGGTACGATCAAGAACCGCAATCTTCTGAACTGTCTTGGGCAACACTTTAAAGAAGTAATCACCGGAAAACGGACGGTATAGGTGAACTTTAACAACCCCTACCTTTTCCCCTTTTGCTACGAGGTAATCAACGGTTTCCTCAATTGTGTCACAAATTGAGCCCATTGCCACTATGATATGTTCTGCATTGTCTGCACCATGATATTGGAAAGGGTGATATTCACGGCCTGTAAGTTCCTTGTATTCTTGCATGGATTGTTCGACTATGTCAGGAACGGCAGCATAGAAACGATTAGAAGCTTCCCGACCTTGGAAGTAGACGTCCGGGTTTTGAGCCGTCCCGCGCAGAACCGGACGCTCGGGATTTAAAGAACGGTCACGAAAGGCTTGAACAGCCTCCATATCTAATAGTTGAGCAACTTCCTCATACTCAGGTACTTCAATTTTTTGAATTTCATGAGAAGTACGGAATCCGTCAAGAAAATGGACGAACGGTACTCGAGATTTGATCGTTGCGAGGTGAGCAATGAAACCCAAGTCCAATGCTTCTTGTACGCTTGTTGATGAAAGCTCGGCAAAACCTGTTGCGCGCACGGACATAACGTCCTGGTGATCACCGAAAATCGAAAGTGCATGCGTCGACAAAGCACGGGAACTAACATGGAATACGCATGGCAGAAGCTCACCGGCAATTTTATACATATTAGGAATCATTAACAGTAACCCTTGCGAAGCAGTATAAGTAGTAGTTAACGCCCCTGCCTGAAGTGAACCGTGTAGTGCGCCGGCAGCACCCCCCTCGGATTGCATCTCCACAACCTTAACAGTTTGTCCAAATACGTTTTTCCTCCCAAAAGCAGCCCATTCATCAACCAATTCGGCCATCGGCGAAGAGGGGGTGATGGGGAAAATGGCGGCGACTTCCGTAAACGCGTACGACGCGAGGGCGGCCGCTTCGTTACCATCCATGGTTTTCATTTTGGCCATTAATTGCTTCCTCCTATTAGATTTCTCGCATCACATCTAACTTTAAGGCTTTTTGGAGGAGTGAACCCTCGCTATCCCGCAAGTCCAAAAATAAAACAATTACTTTGTGAAAGTTATAAAATAAAACGTGGTCTGATCATCGGACCATTATAGAAAATATAATAACATAATTTTTGTATTTCTACAAAAAAAATATATTTTTCACAATTCAGTTTAATCAGATACTACATTAGTATATCGTATTTATATAAAAGATCATAGTAATATTTAATATACAATTAAGGGAACTATTTCACAATAGTTCCCTTAATTGTATTATCTTAATTGTCTCATTCGTCAATAATTTATAGGCAGGTATCCTTGAATTCAATTCCTCAAGACCTAAATCGCCCCATTAACATATTAAATCCCCAATAACCGGAGCGCAGTTAAGGCTATAACTCCGGGAAACCCTAAAAACCCTACTAACAATATCGTAAAAAAATTAATAGGTATTGCGTAGCCCAGAATACTAAGCAAAAAGTCGAACAACCAGAGCCCGACAATTCCACCTAACATATGAATAATTAGTTTCAAAAAAAAGTTTGGCCTCCCAAGTGCAGAACGAACAACTAATCCTATCAGCAAAATGAACAGACCAAGAAAAATCAAGGTCATAAATTCTCCTCCTCGTCTGGTGCTAGTCCATAAATAAGTATGCACTCAAATGTCAAAGAAGAACTTTTAGCTTTTTTAGCTTTCATGTTTTTTCATTTATCCGTGGTACCGCCGCGGTATGGGAGTCTGACAAGTACTAACTTATGTTTAAAGTTGGCGCCGTCCTTCTAAAGCCCGGGCAATGGTTACTTCATCGGCATATTCTAGATCTCCGCCAACAGGTAAGCCATGCGCTATTCGGGTTACCCTAATTCCTAACGGTTTTAGCAAGCGAGCCAAATATAGGGCAGTTGCCTCTCCTTCTACGGTAGGGTTCATTGCCATAACCACTTCTTTTATTCCATCTAAACGTTTTAAAAGCATATCGACGGTCAACTGCTCCGGACCAATTCCGTCCATTGGTGAGAGGACACCGTGCAGAACATGGTAAAGGCCTTTAAATTCTCTGGTTTTCTCCAGAGACACAACATCTCTTGGATGCTCAACGACGCAAAGCGCCGTCAAATCTCTTTGCGTATTTTGACAAAGCGCACATGGGTCTCGATCTGTAAAGTTCGAACAAATCGAACACTTTCTGATATCTCGGTTAGCCACAACAATAGCCTTCGCTAAATCCTCTGAAACCCGTGGTTGTTGAAGGAGGTAAAAGGCCAGTCGTCCTGCTGTTTTAGGGCCAATCCCCGGAAGACGGGCCAAACTACTGATAAGATCTGCCAAAGGTTGTGGGTATTGTAAAAAATCCATAGATCTTCTAAAACAATCCGGGGATTTTTAGACCACCCGTCAGTTTACCTATTTCATTGTTGGCCATTTCTTGGGCCTTCCTTAACCCTTCATTTAATGCTGCTTTAATAAGATCTTCCAGCATTTCCACATCCTCCGGGTCAACTGCTTCAGGTTTAATTTTCAATTCCACTAACTCCATTTTCCCGCTTACGATGACCTGGACCACTCCACCACCAGAAGAGGCCTCCACCGTTTTAGTCCGAAGTTCTTCCTGTACTCTAATCATATCCTCTTGCATTTTTTGGGCCTGCTTTAACATCTGGCTCATATTGCCACCCATACCGCCGCCAATTCCCTTTAATCCTGCCATATAAACACACTTCCTATCAATTATTTTTCGTACATTTTATTTATAGTTTCGTTACTTTCGTTCCCCGGTGCCTTAAAGTCCTATGAACTATTTTGGTGTTATCCCTCTTTGACAACCACCAGATCCGCTCCAAACATGTCCTTGGCTTTATTAATAAATGCCTGCTCTTGAATTTTCATGTCTTGACTCTCTGGCGTTTCCTTGGATTGAAATTCATTTTTCATAAAATTCTGTAATGTTAGAGAAATACCGAATAGTTGCTTAAGAACATCTTCGATCGTCTGCCGATTTTCGATTTGGCTAACTTTGTCTTTATGAAAGGAACATCCCTCACGGAAAAGTATCGTCAAGGTATTCCCCTCGAGTTGAACTGGTTTTCCTTCCATCAAAAAAGCCTGGGTTGATTTTTTACGTTTTTTGACCTGGTCCAAAACGTCATTCCAACGTTCTTGGATCCCCTCTATGCTTAGGTTAGGTTTGATCCCTTCCGCAGTGTTTCCTGTATCAACTATTCCAGATTCTACGTTTAGAGTCTTCGGGGATGGGGTTAAATCTTTCTTTAAAATCTCTTCCTGCCCTCTGATTACACTTGGTTGATCTTCATGAATCGTCTGAACTAATAAGAGTTCGGCAGCTAAACGGGCGTTAGACGCATATTTGAGCTGACCTTCTCCCTGTAATAGAATAGCGATCCAACGTAAAATTCGAGAAATTCCGATCTGTTCGCTCTGTTTGACCAACTGATCTTGAATATGGGGTGCTACCAAAGGTGTTTCTCCCGTAGCCGAGGTTAAAAGCATTTGGCGAAGATAATCCAGGAGTTCTCTAATAATCTGCCGTGGATCACGGCCTTGTTGAATGCCCTCTGATAAAAAGGTTAAGCTCTTGCCAAAATCGGAGGAGACTAGCGCTTCGACTAACTGAGCACTAAAGGTCTCACCGACCATTCCCAGTACCAGATATACTTCTTCCACCCCGATCGGGTCATCCTGAAGAAGACATTGGTCCATAATACTTAAGGCATCCCGAAGGCTTCCTTCAGATTTTTGAGCAATCACCACTAAGGCGTTCTGATCAACCTGCCGGTTTAAACGTCTGCATACTTCAACCAATCGTTTTTGGATATCTTGTACGGAGATTCGATGAAATTCAAAACGTTGTACGCGTGAAAGAATCGTCAAGGGTATTTTCTGAACCTCGGTTGTTGCCAAAATGAAAACGACCTGCGGTGGAGGCTCCTCCAGTGTCTTGAGCAAGGCATTGAAAGCCTCTGTCGTTAACATATGTACTTCATCGATAATATAAACTTTATGTTTCCCTTGTAGCGCACTTAACTTGACATTTTCACGCAGGTCACGAATCTCATCAATCCCACGGTTTGAAGCAGCATCAATCTCGAATACTTCCATGGCCGAACCGTGGTCAATACCGATGCAGGAAGCACAACGATTACAGGGTTCCACTTCCTCCCGCTGTTCACAATTCAAAGCCTTAGCTAGAATTTTCGCAGCAGTTGTTTTCCCCGTACCTCTTGGTCCACTGAATAAATACGCATGAGCGATTTTCTCTTGTTTTAGGGCGTTGACTAATGTTTTCGTAATATGCCCTTGCCCTACTATGTCTTTAAACATTCTTGGACGCCACTCACGGTAAAGTGCCAAATAAGCCACACTATCACCCTCGATAAACAGAGTAGAGTATACATATAAAAGAAACACTTGGCTAGCACCCACACGAAGACACTGTCTTCGCACGAATTAGCCTTCTTGCATGCGCTGGTCATGACTCGAAGTTAAATATTTTCTGACAAGTGCCAAAAAAGATGGTACATTGACCACCTTAAGCAGAATATATCATAGCCGTACACCCTTGATCGAACCATCACCTCCGAACGTTACCTTGATAGACAAACTCAATTCAGGCAACCTCACGGCACACAAAACGCTCTCCTTAGTGCTGCTTCCGTCAAGATCTGACACGGTTCGAAGTGTCCTGTTGCGTAAGACCAAAATCTCATCGCCGCCTACCAAAGACAGCTTCACAGGTGAGGACCTTTCGCGGGAATTCCATCTTGCTATAGCGGACTGCAAGTTACAAGGAACCGCTACCTCCCCATCTAGTACGGCTAAAACAATTATAACAAAATTAAAAGCCAAAGTCGAATACTTTGGCATATGAAAGAAAATAACCCGTCAAAGATGCCCTGACACAAAATAGACCGGCATACTGACTTGTTATTTTCTTGAATGTGCCTTAGGCTAAAATTCTCTAATGATGGCGGAGAGAGAGGGATTTGAACCCTCGACACCGGTTACCCAATGTACCCGCTTTCCAGGCGGGCGCCTTCGACCACTCAGCCACCTCTCCATGCTCAGTAAACCTTAAAAACTTTAAAATTTTTCTATGAATTTTGTGAACAAGAGAGATTATATCGCAAAGAGACAAACGAGTCAATGTTTATATCGCTTTATCGCTTTATCGCTTTATCGATATTATCATTTCCCAGAAGTAAAACCGCACCTTCGGAGAACCCGTCGTGGATCTATTAGCCTGTTTGATAGCGTTCTTAATTGGGATCCCCTGTTTTCCATCCACTTGAACAGCCGTGGACTGGTTAATATCAACAAAGCAGAGCGGTGGGAATAGCACACACCACCAGTTCGACCCTTGTCCTTCTCCTATCACAACGCGCAACGCCTCATAGTCACCGGCCGGCAGCACCAATGATCCATAGGATTTGGTGGGAAAAGAAAAATATCCATACTCTGTACGTACACTATAATCCTTACCCCACATCTTTACTACTGAACGACCGGTATTCTCCATATCCGGACAGACCTGCTTAAGAATTTGCCGTGATTCATCTAATGACTGAGAACCCGCCAACTGAGGAGAAACATCTTTTAAGATGGCATCTCGAACTGCCCTCTTCAGCGCTTGGTCCTGTTCACTGTCCGAATTCGCGAGGACGTGAAAACGGATCAATTGATCCGGTGTTGAAGCGAGTGCCACTTCCTCGGAAGATTTATTGTCATTTTGGGGTTCCATCGCACTGCCTTCACTAATAGGCCCCCTGCAAGCCCCCGTTAGAAAAACCCCCATAATACCCAAGGCTACTATAATTCTTACTACTTTCATAAAGTCTTAACCCCTCTCTCCTGAACATCTCGCATTAGTTAAGAGCCTCTAAAATACCTCTCATTCTAATACTAGTTTGTACAGAATTGTGAAGCTTTAAACAAAGTAGAAAGAATTATCCCACCTTCTTAATTATTATAAGCTTCTTTGAAGCTTTTTGACTGGCGGAGAAGGTGGGATTCGTCCGTTCGAATCCCACCTTCTTAATTATTATAAGCTTCCTTGAAGCTTTTTTACTGGCGGAGAAGGTGGGATTCGAACCCACGTGCCCTTGCGGACAACCGCATTTCGAGTGTAACGATGAAATGAGAATTTAGTGGAAGTTAGCAGTAAATCCATGTAGATAAAGGCCCCCGAAAATCTTGTAGAATCAGGGTTTCCGGGGAATTTTTTCGTGTCTGCAAGGAATGCTGAGCACTCCAAAAAATCAACGAAAAAATTGCATCCGAACCCGTTTTGGATAGAACTCGGATAGAACTCGAAAATTCTATTATTTTTAACACTAAGATTTGCTTTCACCACTTGCCGTTGACAAATTTAAGAAAGTGAGTGAAGCAAATGAATTTTGATGAATATTACTCTTCAGTAATTGATCGTTATCCTGAATATGTCACGCAAAAAGAAATGTGTGCCATCTTGGGTATTTGTAAATCAACGGCCTACTCCATCCAGAAAAAAGGCATAATTCCTTTTGAATATGTAAGCACATCGGAAGGAAGAAGGCAAAAGATAAAGATTGCTGACATTTTGCTGTATCAATACGGAAAGATGTGCTTTTGTGAAATAGAAAATGAGTATATTGAGGGTTTACGCCGTTATTATCAAAAACAATTGCATGACTTCCCTCAACTACTTCTGGTTCCTGATGTAATGCGTTTTACCGGATATTCAAAATCAGCAGTAAACAATTGGCAACATCCTTTTTAAATTTGTAGTAGACCATTATGAAAAGGATGAAGCCGGAAGGATTACAAAGGTCGTGGGAAGCCACCGGTGTATGGAAAACATTTCTCCCGCTCTTGCCGAGCGACTGCTGGTTAATGGCGTTGAACTGACAGAGATCCGCCGTTTTGCGGGCAGTGGGTATAGGCCGGAAGGAGGTTAGCAATGGGTATTCAATTATCCCTTATCCTGGTGTTCCTTCTCATCAGCGTATCGCTTTTCCTCCTGTTGGGACTGAATCCCTTTGCAACGGAGCAGAACCCATTGAAAAAGCGCCGCCTGTACCTGGCAGGGACAAAGCTGAAAATCACCGAGCGGATTGCCATCCGGTTTCAAACCCTGTTCAGGCAAACCGGATGCACTCAAAAGAAGTACTTTGTTATGACAGGCGCGTCAGTGGCAGGCGGATTTCTGGCCGGGCTTATGCTGTTTAACAGTGTCGATCTGGCGGCAGTGATGTCAGTATGCCTGACCCCCACTCCCTTCTTCTATCTGACCGTAAAAAGCGCCACAGCCGCTCGGGAGGAAATCGAGGGGCTGGAAAACACCATGTCCATTATCACCAACGCCTATGCAGGGTGCGACGACATCATCAAGGCCGTGGAAACCTATGTGGAAGAAAAAAACCGGTACATTCCGGTTCACCTGAGAAACCCGACGCCCTTTGACGAATTTGTATCGGAAATCAAGCTCATCAACCCGAATGTAGAACACGGATTGTACCGTCTGGCGGCAAAGATCAAAAACCGGTACTTTGCCGAGTGGACAAAAATGCTCATCCTCTGCTACCACGACCGACGGCTTAAATTCGCCCTGTTCCCGGTTATCAAAGCCATGAACGACGCAAAGTCCATGCAGATAGAAAGCGATGGCATGATGGTAAGAGTATGGCGGGATTACCTGATGACGGTGGGGCTGATGTTTTCCGTCATTCCCATGATGCGCTTTTCCAACGCCGAATGGTTTTCCATTCTGTCCCAAACCACCATCGGCAAGCTGCTGATTGTTATTATGCTGCTGACCGCCCTGGCGACGGCGTTTTATGTGATGAAGATTACCAAACCTGTTAACAGATAGGAGGTTTCAAGTTGTTTTATCAGATCATCGTTTTTGTCCTGCTGACTGCGGCAGGATTTTTAATTTGCAGGCAACTGCTTAAAATTCCGAAGCTGAGCATGAAGAAAAATATCAAAAACCTGCAAACGGAAAAGGAGAAAAATGGCCAAAGACTTTTAAACCGCTTTGTCATGCCCCTTGTCAAGCCGGTATCCCGCTGGATCAGACACCCGGCAAAGGAAGCGAAGTTGGCATCCACGCTAAGACGTGGAGGTATTGACCTCACACCCAGGGAATATCAAGCCAGGGCGCTCATCTGCGCTTCCTTCACCCTTCTGCTCCTGGTTCCGCTTTTGGCAATCGGGGCCAAAAGCATTGCGCCCGTCATTCTCATTTTTTCCATTGTGGTCTATTTCCATTTTACGACGGACTTTAAAGATAAACTAAAAACGAAAAAGGCACTTATCGAAGCGGAACTTCCAAGCTTTGTCCGCTCTATCCTGTATAAGCTGGACGATATCCGGGAAGGTAGCCAAAAAACCGTCGTACAGGTGGATTTGATCCAGATATTCGAGGATTACCTAA
>NZ_JCAIJG010000062.1:0-8225 GCF_059735615.1 Desulfosporosinus sp. Tol-M2 | reverse complement strand
GACCTGCTCATTACGAGTTAGCTGCTCTACCTCTGAGCCACATCGGCATTTCACCATTTCACGGACGAAAGTAATTGTACTCCAGTTTTGTAGTTTCGTCAAATAATATTTTTATTAAGATAATGGGCAAAATAACTGTAGTAAATTTTTCCTCGTAAAATATGATACTATTTGGTTTCAGTTTGGGTATAATGGGGGGGGCGGAGTTATACACGGAAGGGACGAGATGCTTTGGCATTACATATTCATTTCGTTGGCATAAAAGGAACCGGGATGAGCGCATTAGCTCAAATCAGCACTCAAATTGAAGGTGCTACCATTACAGGGTCTGATGTCGAAGAGAGTTTTTATACAGACAGTATCTTGGAACGCGCCAATATCCCCGTTTTAGGTTTTTCTCCCAAAAATGTAGAAAACGCCGATTTGGTGGTTACCTCTGCGGCCTATACACATCTGCATCCAGAAATTTCCCGGGCCAGGGACCTTAATATCCCGGTCTTGACTTACCCTCAATATCTAGGACGCTTACTTTCTCAAAAACGTGGAATTTGCATATCCGGAACACACGGTAAAACTACGACGACCGCCATGATAGGCCTCGTAATGCTCCAAGCCGGATTAGATCCGTCCATTGTTGTTGGCAGCGATGTCCCCAGTATTGGCGGTAATGCGCATTCCGGGAAAGGGGAATTTTTCTTAGCAGAGTCTTGTGAATATCGGCGCCATTTCCTCAATTACTCTCCGGAACACTTGGTAATTACCAACATAGAATTTGACCACCCCGATTATTTTAATGACCTTGATGATGTTATTTTGGCGTTCTCTGAACTGGCAAAAAAGGTACCGGCGCACGGCCATATCTACGTTTGGGACGAAGACCCGAATCGGAAATCCCTCATCTCAGACGCGCCAATCACGACCTTTGGACTCTCTGAGTCCGCGGATATTCGGGCAACAGAGATTGTAGTCCAAGACGAACAAAGTTCGATGAAAATCCTGCTAAAGGGGCAATATGTCGGAGATCTTAATCTCCATGTGGCAGGGAGACATAACATTATCAATGCCTTGGCAACCATCGCCTTATGTCATGAACTTGGTATCTCCATCGAAGTAATCTTATTCCACCTGAGCCTGTTCAACGGAACAAAACGCCGCTTTGAACATATAGGAAGCAACAAAAATGGCGCCTTGATTGTCGATGACTATGCCCATCATCCGACAGAAATCCGCATGACACTGGAAGGGGCTCGCCTGTCCTTCCCAGATCGTCGCATCCGTGCCATTTTCCAGCCTCATACCTTTAGTCGAACTGAAAAGCTCTTACAGGAATTCTCACAAGCTTTTCAAGGGGCGGACGAAGTTGTCGTCGCTGATATTTTCGCCTCGGCACGGGAACAGGATCATTACACCGTTTCTTCCGTAACTTTAGCCGAGTTAATCCTGAAACAAGGAATTCAAGCCCGCTACATTGGAACGTTGGAAGACATTGAAGTATATCTTTCCGATACACTCTCCCCAAAGGATCTCGTCCTTACTTTAGGGGCGGGGGATATTTATAAAGTAGGATTAGGAATCGTCAGTTAATTTTTACTATGCCAAAGGGTTAGCCATTTATTTGTGGCTAACCCTTTTATAATCCACTGCCTGGATACATTTTATAATTTCATCCCAGCTGTGACAGCGTGTTATACCCGTTGGGAGCTCTACTTGATTATAACTGGCATTCAGTAAAAATACCGGCACTCCGCCTTCCGAAATCAATTTGGCATTCACCGGATAATCCTCGACAAAAGCCTCAATTTCCCAAAGTTTGACTAACTCCAATTTACTGCTGAAGCCCGCGAAGAGAACTTGTTCATGCTTATGCGGAATTCCACACATCGTGAGCCAGCGCAATGTGACATCACTTTCTTCAGGTGTGCGTGCCGTAATATAAATCACTTCATGACCCTCCCTGAGAAGGGTTTCAAGCCCTTCCTTGGCGCCAGACATAGGTTTGGGAGCCATCAGCAAACGTTCCGCATTACTCACAAAGAAGTCGTTTATTGCCTCTTTCGATACGTTATAAACCGACTCCATTTTATAATCGTTGATGACCGAAATGTTCTTGCCAAAGTGTAAATTCAATTCAGTTAACCAATATGGGTAACTGTCGGCAACGACACCGTCGATATCTACTCCAACACGCACATTATTTCCCCTGCCTTGGCCTCAGTCACCCTTTCACTCAACCAATGCACTGCTTGAGCGATAGGGACTGTTATTTTTTTATCCATCCACATTTGCGCTACCCCCTGATTATATTATTGATTTATTTACTATAATATCATACTGAATCGTTAATCGTTATAATTGTGCAAAAATTCCTCTGGATATTAAAGGGTCTACATTGTCGCATTTTGGCAAAATGCGTTAAGTACTTATCCACAGTTTTTTCGTTTATCTCCTATTAATTATGTCTTATCCGCCTTAAAATCCGTTCTCTTTTGATATTATCCACAAAGTTATCCACACTATACACAGGTTTTTTCCAAAGTTTGCGGAAGCGAAGTCCTACAACCTAGTAATGAAGCGTGGTACATGGTCACCCCAAACCGTATACGGGTATTAGGACTCCTTTTTTATCTCTAATTCAATTCTATGCCTATTTTTTCGTTTTTGTCATCAAATACTACGCGTTCTTCTCATTTCTTTCGACAATATCTGGTTTATTAAACGCAGTGTGACACGAGCGCGACGTTTTTCCGTTAGCTGACCGGCAAACCAGCCCGGCACTTAGTGCTTACAAAAATGAATCTTCTTTGATATTGATAGAGTGTCAGACAAGTCCCGCTAATACCTCACGACTTACTCGAATTACTTCAGCAACCGACTCCGGCGAAGGACCTCCCAAAATCTTTCGCGCGCGCACACAATATTCAATTCCGATAGCTCCAAACAGATCCGCTTCGAAAATTGGAGAGAGTTCCTGATAGTCGCTTAAATCCAGCTCTTCTAATCCAATTCCTCTTTTACTGCAAAGCAGCACAATGCGTCCGACTAACTCATGCGCCTCCCGAAAAGGAACCCCTTTCCTGGCCAGGTAATCCGCCAGATCCGTTGCATTGGTAAACCCTCCTTTTGCTCCACAGGCCATCGCTTCCCGTTGGACAACCATGGTCCTCAGCATCGGTTCTACAATCAGCAAGCACTTTTGAATTGTGTCTACTGCGTCAAAAACCTGTTCCTTGTCCTCTTGCATATCTTTATTATATGCCAGCGGAAGACCTTTCATAACGGTTAAGAGGGCCACTAAATCACCATATACACGCCCCGTTTTTCCTCTTACTAATTCAGCCACATCCGGGTTCTTCTTTTGAGGCATGATACTTGACCCTGTGGCATATCCGTCATCCATCGAAATAAATCGAAACTCCCCAGTGGACCAAAGAACAAGTTCCTCACACATTCGACTGAGGTGCATCATGAGGATGGAGGCGGTTGCTAAAAATTCCAAAGCAAAATCCCGGTCGCTCACCCCATCCAGGCTGTTTAAGGTGACGCCGTCAAAGTCTAGTTCCATGGCCACTTTCGCCCGGTCAAGCGGGAACGTCGTTCCAGCCATGGCCCCTGAGCCGAGAGGAGAAATATTTAAACGCTTCCGAGTATCATTGAGCCGTCCGAGATCACGTAAAAACATTTGTACGTAGGCCATCAGATGATGGGCAAAGGTGATCGGCTGTGCTTTTTGCAAATGTGTGTAGCCGGGCATCCAGGTTTCAAGATGCTCTTCCGAAATATGGAGAAGAGTCTGGAGCAACTTCTCTATCAGGCTTTTGGTCCGGTCAATCTCGCTTCTCAAATAAAGCCTTAGATCCAAGGCAACCTGGTCATTCCGACTGCGCCCGGTATGTAGTTTTTTCCCCACCATCCCAATTCGTTCTGTTAAAAGCTTCTCGACATTCATATGGATGTCTTCCGCGCCAATCTCGAATGCTACTTTTCCCGCCTGGATATCTTCCAAAATTTTATTCAGTTCCTCGATTAACAGGTTTGCTTCGTCTTCAGAAATAATCCCCACACTTCCGAGCATTCTGGCGTGGGCTACACTCCCCAAGATATCCTGTTTGTAAAGGCGTTGGTCAAAGCTAATAGAAGAATGAAAATCTTCTACCAATACATCTGTTGTCTTTTCAAAACATCCGCCCCAGAGCTTCACGTCTCATCTTCCTTTCATCGCCGCTAATACTTTTCTTATTCTTTGCGTGTCTTTTCTCCCTATTAGCCATAAATTAAGTCATTTGTTTGGAACCTACAAGTAAAGCGGGGCCCTAAACTTATACTTTCTGCCCTGAAAATGGCCTATTTTCGTTCATCAGTGGTGACGCGCTGCGGTATGTCTGATACGTTAAAGAAAGCGCCGGGTACCGGCGCTATTCTTCGTACTTATTTACGCAATCCTGCTTCTTTCTCCATTAGCGCCCTAACCTTTAACGGTAAGCCAAAAAGGTTAATAAATCCGCCGGCATCCTTTTGGTCATACACACCTTCCTCGCCAAACGTTACAAACTCTTCATTATAAAGGGAGAAGGGAGATTTTACACCTACCGAAGTACAATTTCCTTTATATAATTTCACTCGTACCGTGCCGGTGACATTTCTCTGGGTCACATTGACAAAGGCATCCAAGGCCTCACGCAGCGGAGAATACCACACTCCATCATAAACCATCTCCGCATACTTTAAGGCGATTTGTTCTTTGTAATGAAGGGTAAGGCGGTCAAGCGTGAGATGTTCCAAAGCCTGATGTGCCATATAGAGGATGGTTCCCCCCGGAGTCTCATATACACCGCGCGATTTCATCCCGACGAGGCGGTTTTCCACCATATCGACAATTCCGATCCCGTTTTTTCCACCCATTTCATTAAGGGTTTCCAATAAAGCTACCGGAGCAATTTTCTTACCATTTAAAGAGGCCGGAATCCCTTGTTCAAACCCCAGTTCAAGATATGTCGCCTGGTCGGGAGCATCCTCGGGAGCAACACCCAGCATATAAATGTCACGTTTGGGTTCATTCCAAGGATCTTCTAAGTCCACACCCTCATGGCTTAAATGCCAAAGATTACGATCCATACTATAAGATCGCTCTTTCGTTCCCGGAACAGAAATTCCTCGCGCTTCTGCATAATCGAAGCAATCTTCCCTGGACTTGAGATTCCAAATCCGCCAGGGGGCAATGATCTCTAAGTCTGGATTAAGCGCTTTGACACTCAGTTCAAATCGCACTTGATCATTTCCTTTACCGGTTGCACCATGGGCAACCGCCACTGCGCCTTCTTGCTCAGCGATTTCCACTAAACGCCGGGCAATCAGAGGACGAGCAAACGAAGTCCCCAAGAGATAGTTTCCTTCATAAATTGCCCCGGCCTTTAACGTCGGAAAAATAAACTCTGAGAGGAATTCTTCTCTCAGATCTTCAATATACAGTTTGCTTGCACCGCTTTTGATCGCCTTTTCCTGGAGAGGAGCCAGCTCTTCTCCTTGCCCGAGGTCCGCCGCCATGGCAATCACTTCATACCCGTACGTTTCCTTAAGCCAGGAAATAATAATGGAGGTATCCAACCCACCGGAATAGGCTAAAACAACTTTTTTCATGTCTATCTCCCTCTTTTTCTAAATTCGTGTCCATGTGTTGTGTATAGTATACAGTCTCCAGTGAAAACTATTTGTCTTATTTTATTACTAACGCCAAAATCGCCTTTTGAGCGTGCAGGCGGTTTTCTGCTTCATCAAAGACAACCGACTGAACCCCTTCAATAACATCATCCGTAATTTCCTCCCCACGGTGAGCTGGAAGGCAATGCAGTACGATGGCGGAATGATCCGCTCTCTTCAGTACATCGGAATTAATCTGATATCCTTCAAAAGCCACCCTTCTCACTTGGGCTTCTTCTTCTTGACCCATACTTGCCCAAACGTCCGTGTAAAGCACATCCGCACCTCTTACGGCTTCCAAAGGATCATCCACCACTTCTACTAAACCACCGTTATATTTTGCATCCGCCTGAGCCAAAGCGACAATCAATGGATCCGGCTTATATCCCGGAGGGGAAGCGATAACAACATGTAATCCCATTTTAGCTCCGCCAAACATCAGGGAATGAGCCATGTTATTTCCATCTCCGATGTAGGCAAGCTTCAAGCCCGCTAAGCGGCCTTTATGCTCCTGTATGGCCATCAGATCTGCAAGCACCTGACAGGGATGCAGCAGATCTGTAAGTCCGTTAATAACCGGAATCGTGGCATACTTTGCCAAATCCAGGACTTCTTGATGACTATAGGTCCTAATCATGATTCCATCGATCATCCGGGAGAGAACACGTGCCGTATCAACTATCGTTTCCCCTCTCCCCAGTTGGATATCCCGTCGGCTCAGAAAGAGCGCATACCCTCCCAATTGGTACATCCCTACTTCAAAAGACACCCGGGTCCGTGTCGAAGACTTCGTAAAAATCATCCCCAAGGTCTTGCCTTGAAGAATCGGATGAGGACGTCCTGCTTTTTGCGCATCTTTAAGTTCTTTAGCTACATCTAAAATGCAGCTTATTTCAGCTTGAGAAAAATCATGAAGCGATATAAAGTCCCGCCCTTTAAAAATAGATTGATCGATTGTATGCATCTGTCATTCACTCCTTCGATATGTATTATCATACACTCATGTGTATAAAAATACAATGCCAGAAAGGAAACTATTTCGCTTCTATAAAACCGTTAATGAAAAAACCAAAATAAAACTTCCACTTGACAACCTGAGCTGTCAAGCAGGAGTTTTATTCTTTTCCTACCCAGAAAACAAACGCCGCTATGGAAGTTTTATTTACTTTATAGCATCCCTTCACCATTCTATTATAGCATAGTCAGTTCTGAAAAGACCACCTGGAAATTAGAGAAGCAAGGGTTTAGAGGGGTGCTTTGTCTCTCACTTCCAGAGTTCCGTGAATACTTGATCCAAAATCCCCAAGGCCTTATCCATTTCCCGTTTTTCAACAATCAGCGGGGGAAGGAACCGCAGGACCTTGCCGCCAACACAATTGATCAGCAGCCCGTTTAGTCGGCAAGCCTCGACAATCTCCGGGCCCAACCTGGAAACAGGCCATCCTAAAATAAACCCTTTCCCGCGGACGGGCTCCCCGGTCTGATACTTCCCGGCCAGTTCCTCGAGTCCCTTTTGAAAATACTTGGCTCGTTCCTGAACCCCTTCTATAAATCCGTCCTCAAGCATCACATCCAGGACAGCGCATCCTGCGGCGGTCGCCAAAGGGTTTCCCCCGAAGGTCGAAGCGTGATCGCCGGGCTGAAAGGCTTTTGCTGCTTCATCCGTGGCCAGCATTGCTCCAATCGGCACTCCGCCGCCCAAGGCTTTAGCCAAGGTCAGGATATCCGGAACCACACCGCTCCACTCATAAGCAAAGAGTTTTCCTGTCCGCCCTATGCCGCACTGCACCTCATCAAAGATTAACAAAGCCCCAAATTGATCACACAGGGCACGCGCTCCTTGTAAAAACTCTCCGGAAGCCGGCAGTACTCCCCCTTCCCCCTGAATGGGCTCAATAAAGACTGCTGCAGTATTACTATTTACTTTAGCCTTTAAGTCCTCAAGATCATTCAATTTGGCATAAGAGCATCCTACGGGAAGCGGATCATACCCTTCCTGATATTTAGTCTGTCCTGTGAGCGTGAGGGTTGCTAAGGTCCGCCCGTGAAACGAATTTTCCAGTGTAACTACCTCGTATTTCTGCGCACCAAAATTTTTCCTGGCATATTTCCGGGCCAGTTTAAAGGCCGCTTCATTGGCCTCCGCTCCGCTGTTGCAAAAGAACACTTTATCCGCAAAAGAATGCTCCGCCAAACGCTCCGCTAAAGCAACCTGGTTCGGTATCCAGTATAAGTTTGACGTGTGCATAATCTCTTGGGCCTGTTCCTGAACCGCACGGACGATCGCCGGGTGATTATGTCCCAGGGAGTTGACCGCCAGACCTGTCAAAAAATCCAAATAACGTCTCTCTTCCGTATCCCAAACCCAGGCTCCGTCCCCTTTGACAATCGTCATGGGTAGGCGGCCATAGGTATTCATAACTACGTTTTTCCCTCGCTCGATAATTGCCTCGCTTGATAAACCTTCTAATTGCTTCAAGTTTTCCACCCCCCATTATCTGAACATGGTGCCGATTCCGCCATCAGTAAAC
>NZ_JCAIJG010000145.1:0-2956 GCF_059735615.1 Desulfosporosinus sp. Tol-M2 | reverse complement strand
CTCGGCTTTAGAGGGTGGCGTCGGCAGCGTGCATATCCTTGACGGGCGGCAAAGCCATGCTATTTTGCTGGAGCTGTTTACTGATGGCGGAATCGGAACAATGTTCAGATAATGGGGGGGTGGAAGACTTGAAGCAATTAGAAGGTTTATCAAGCGAGGCAATTATCGAGCGAGGGAAAAACGTAGTTATGAATACCTATGGCCGCCTACCCATGACGATTGTCAAAGGGGACGGAGCCTGGGTTTGGGATACGGAAGAGAGACGTTATTTGGATTTTTTGACAGGGCTGGCGGTCAACTCCCTGGGACATAATCACCCGGCGATCGTCCGTGCGGTTCAGGAACAGGCCCAAGAGATCATGCACACGTCAAACTTATACTGGATACCGAACCAGGTCGCTTTGGCGGAGCGTTTGGCGGAGCATTCTTTTGCGGATAAAGTGTTCTTTTGCAACAGCGGAGCGGAGGCCAATGAAGCGGCCTTTAAACTGGCCCGGAAATATGCCGGGAAAAATTTTGGTGCGCAGAAATACGAGGTAGTTACACTGGAAAATTCGTTTCACGGGCGGACCTTGGCAACCCTCACGCTCACAGGACAGACTAAATATCAGGAAGGGTATGATCCGCTTCCCGTAGGATGCTCTTATGCCAAATTGAATGATCTTGAGGACTTAAAGGCTAAAGTAAATAGTAATACTGCAGCAGTCTTTATTGAGCCCATTCAGGGGGAAGGGGGAGTACTGCCGGCTTCCGGAGAGTTTTTACAAGGAGCGCGGGCCCTGTGTGATCAATTTGGGGCTTTGTTAATCTTTGATGAGGTGCAGTGCGGCATGGGGCGGACGGGAAAACTCTTTGCTTATGAGTGGAGCGGTGTGGTTCCGGATATCCTGACCTTGGCTAAAGCCTTGGGCGGCGGAGTGCCGATTGGAGCAATGCTGGCCACGGATGAAGCAGCAAAAGCCTTTCAGCCCGGCGATCACGCTTCGACCTTCGGGGGAAACCCTTTGGCGACCGCCGCAGGATGCGCTGTCCTGGATGTGATGCTTGAGGACGGATTTATGGAAGGGGTTCAGGAACGAGCCAAGTATTTTCAAAAGGGACTCGAGGAACTGGCCGGGAAGTATCAGACCGGGGAGCCCGTCCGAGGGAAAGGGTTTATTTTAGGATGGCCTGTTTCCAGGTTGGGCCCGGAGATTGTCGAGGCTTGCCGACTAAACGGGCTGCTGATCAATTGTGTTGGCGGCAAGGTCCTGCGGTTCCTTCCCCCGCTGATTGTTGAAAAACGGGAAATGGATAAGGCCTTGGGGATTTTGGATCA
The DNA here is from genome assembly GCF_059735615.1 of Desulfosporosinus sp. Tol-M2. Lineage (NCBI taxonomy): Bacteria > Bacillati > Bacillota > Clostridia > Eubacteriales > Desulfitobacteriaceae > Desulfosporosinus > Desulfosporosinus sp. Tol-M2. Next base: position 1,638 of record NZ_JCAIJG010000145.1, on the reverse strand, counting down.
AGTATTTACGGAACTCTGGAAGTGAGAGACAAAGCCCCCCTCTAAACCCTTGCTTCTCCAATTTCCAGGTGGTCTTTTCAGAACTGACTATGCTATAATAGAATGGTGAAGGGATGCTATAAAGTAAATAAAACTTCCATAGCGGCCTTTGTTTTCTGGGTAGGAAAAGAATAAAACTCCTGCTTGACAGCTCAGGTTGTCAAGTGGAAGTTTTATTTGGTTTTTTCATTAACGGTTTTATAGAAGCGAAATAGTTTCCTTTCTGGCATTGTATTTTTATACACATGAGTGTATGATAATACATATCGAAGGAGTGAATGACAGATGCATACAATCGATCAATCTATTTTTAAAGGGCGGGACTTTATATCGCTTCATGATTTTTCTCAAGCTGAAATAGGCTGCATTTTAGATGTAGCTAAAGAACTTAAAGATGCGCAAAAAGCAGGACGTCCTCATCCGATTCTTCAAGGCAAGACCTTGGGGATGATTTTTACGAAGTCTTCGACACGGACCCGGGTGTCTTTTGAAGTAGGGATGTACCAATTGGGAGGGTATGCGCTCTTTCTGAGCGGACGGGATATCCAACTGGGGAGAGGAGAAACGATTGCTGATACGGCGCGTGTTCTTTCCCGGATGGTCGATGGAATCATGATTCGGACCTATAGTCATCAGGAAGTCCTGGATTTGGCAAAGTATGCCACGATTCCGGTTATTAACGGACTTACAGATCTGCTGCATCCCTGTCAGGTGCTTGCCGATCTGATGGCCATACAGGAGCATAAAGGCCGCTTAGCGGGCTTGAAACTTGCCTACATTGGAGATGGGAATAACATGGCTCATTCCCTGATGTTTGGCGGAGCTAAAATGGGATTGCATGTTGTGATCGCTTCCCCTCCGGGATATAAGCCGGATCCATTGATTGTCGCTTTGGCTCAGGCGGATGCAAAAAATAACGGTGGGCTGGTAGAAGTGGTGGATGATCCTTTAGAAGCCGTAAGAGGTGCGGATGTGCTTTACACGGACGTTTGGGCCAGTATGGGCCAGGAAGAAGAGGCCCAAGTGAGAAGGGTGGCTTTTGAAGGATATCAGATCAATTCCGAGGTACTGAAGAAAGCGGATCAATCCGCCATTGTTCTGCATTGCCTTCCGGCTCACCGTGGGGAAGAAATTACGGATGATGTTATTGAAGGGGTTCAGTCCGTCGTCTTTGATGAAGCAGAAAACCGTCTGCATGCCCAAAAAGCGATTATGGCGTTAGTAATAAAATAAAACAAATAGTTTTCACTGGAGACTGTATACTATACACAACACATGGACACGAATTTGGAAAAAGAGGGAGAGAGACATGAAAAAAGTTGTTTTAGCCTATTCCGGTGGATTGGATACCTCCATTATTATTCCCTGGCTTAAGGAGACGTACGGGTATGAAGTGATTGCCATGGCGGCGGACCTCGGGCAAGGGGAAGAGCTGGCTCCTCTCCAGGAAAAGGCGATCAAAAGCGGTGCAAGCAAACTGTATATTGAAGATCTGAGAGAAGAATTCCTCTCCGAGTTTATTTTTCCGACGTTAAAGGCCGGAGCAGTTTATGAAGGAAACTATCTCCTGGGGACTTCGTTTGCTCGTCCTCTGATTGC
>NZ_JCAIJG010000051.1:0-3899 GCF_059735615.1 Desulfosporosinus sp. Tol-M2 | reverse complement strand
TCTAAGTGGCGGGAACACCGTGTTCTCTGATGGACTGTGCCCAGCGGAGCCATGGATGGCGGAGCGCCTCTTCGAAGCCTCACCTTCACTACTTACTAATTTTTCTTCTCCCGCTTGACTTTCAATAATGTACCCTGAACACTTCTATCCTTTTGAAGTTCAAACCGATTATCTTCATCTAGATATTTTTGTAATTCTTCTTCATCAAAAGCTAAATATCCCTCACCCATTAACTGACAATACACATCGTTTAGGTCTCTTGGTTTCCTTTTTCCTTTTAGATAATCATAACAAAAATCAGATACTTCTCTACCTAATCTTATTACCTTTACTTCAGAAACCCATTGAAAATCATTTTCATTTTTTCCTAACGCAAATAGAGCATCTAAAATCGAATATACTATATCAAGAAAATCGGGGTTCTCTCTGTACAACGGTTTGAAATATTCGATGGCTTTTTCGTACTCTTTACATAAAATATATGCCTCTCCTAAGCGCCAGAGTGCATAAATGTCCTTAGGGCTATTTTTAGCAGCTACTTCTCTTAGTTTTTTTAGTCCCTCGTAATCTCCCTTACTTATAAGATTATAGTCATCTTCCCAATCTTCATCTTCACTATCACCCATGGAAGTGTCACGTTCTATTCTTCGGCTATTAATTTCTATGATCTTATTATCGTTATCCAAAGTGATTTACCTCCGTCTTTCGTATTATTAACACCAAAGCCTCACTTAGTGAGCCAAGGAAGGCGAACGGCTCAATTGGGCACAGTCTTTCAGAGAACGTCCAGGTGTTCCCGCCGCGCCCGCATGCATCATCCTCCAAGTCGCGGGAAAACCGTGTTAGGCGAAGTAACTCCCCTACTTGAGATTATAACGCATATGTGATATTATATAACCGTGATACGAGGTGATCAAATTGTTCAAGATTGAATACTATACTGAAGATGGCTATTGTCCAGTTATGGAGTTTATTAGTCAACTTAATCCCAAGGAGCAGGCAAAAATCTTACGAGAAATTGATCTTTTGCAAGAGTTCGGCCTCTTCCTTGGTTATCCCCATATAAAAAAGCTTGAAGGCTCATATAATAAATTATGGGAACTTCGTGTCAAGCAGAGTACAAACAATTTTAGGATATTCTATTTTAGCTTCGACCAGGGTAGATTTATCTTACTTCATGGTATTCGAAAGACTTCGAAGAAAACTCCTAAACTAGATTTGGATATATCTTTAAAACGAATAACGAATTATCTTAAAGGAAGTGATCTAAATGAATCATGATCAAGCAAAAAAACAAATATTTCAAAATCCAGATGTTCAAAAAGAATATGATGATCTCAAAGTTCTCTATGATATTAAACGTGAAATTATTAGACTTCGATTGGAACAGGGGTTAAGCCAAAAAGAACTGGCTGATAAGATAAACACAAAACAATCTGCTATTTCACGCTTAGAAAGTGGCGAATATAATCCTAGTATAGAACTTCTTGCTAAGGTAGCCAATGCACTCGGCAAAGAACTCCAAATCAGCTTTCAATAACAGCGGCTTTTTTAAGACCCGCTGTTTTTCTTGCAAGAGTTATTTCGCCTAACGTGGTGGCGGGTTCCCGAAGTTCCCACGAAGTGGAAATTTGGGCATCAGCCGGGAACCCGGCTGATAGGCGACGTCGCGAGCGTCAAGCGCGAGCGAGCAGGTCGCCGTGCCCCGGGAACCCGCCACCACGATAGACCGGACGAGCGAGTGCGCGAGCGATGTCCGGTCTATCGTCCCGCGTATTACCGAAGTCTGGTTATTACCTGCATATTCCCTCAGATTTGGTAAGTAGGCGGGCCCTTTTCTTGCGAATTGAAGCCCAACCCCTCTCAGAACTTATCCCGCAAAATGCGGCATCCCGACTAATTGTCACAAGCCCTCATATCAAGCCCTTCTTTCACAAAAATGGCGGGATAATATTTCTTTCATTATGCTGTATATTGAATTTACTAAATTCAATAGGAGGCTTATATGGAAGACAATACGATTTTTGGAATCATCCAACAGGCATTGGCAATCTTAGAAAAGGAAGTAGGATTAGCAAAATCTACACTTAATGTAGTCGCATCTCGTAGTTTCAAACCGATCTCCGAATTCTTCAAGGAAAAGCAGGAGGTATATTACAGTACAGATTTGCTGAACGAGCTAGATCAACGCTATCAGGAGAATCTGAAGATAGGGGCAATTTCACGGAATGTACATAACCTCCGCACTCGAGGTACCAGAATACTGCGAGAGGTGTATGAGACAGGCAATTTCGTCTGGAAAGGACCAGTTAGCAAAAGTATCCCCGTTTTACCGGAAAGCTTTGAGCATATTATCAACGGTCTCGCCGATGCAATCCGCATGGAGGTGCGAAGCCGCGATACACTGTATATAGTTAGGCGTTTTCTGTTGCTGCTTGCCAGTTTTGACATCAACAACATTTCTCAAATTGAGTCAGAGCATGTACAGATGTTTCTGAGCGATGTTTCCCAGTCACGCGCAAAAAGCATGGATGATGTTGTCGGCGCTCTTCGCAAATTAAATCGATATCTTACCAGATCGGGACTATCCGGTCTTCCATACGCAGGCTTACTTATGGCACCGAGAGCAAGAGAAGGAAAAATATATCCGTGTATGCCCCAAGATGATTTGGGATTAGTCATAAAGTCAATTGACCTAAGCATGGCAGTCGGTAAACGCGACTATGCCATTTTGCTGTTGGCTGCAAGCAGTGGTATGCGGGCTGGGGATATAGCGAAAATCAAACTTTTAGATATTGACTGGCGAAAAAGCGAGATACATATAGTTCAGGGGAAAACCCAAGCGCCTGTCAACCTTCCGCTGCAAAGGGGCGTTGGAACCGCCTTGGCCGACTACATTCTTAATAGTCGTCCGGAATCGAAATCCCCGGAGATATTTTTAAGTAGCCTTGCGCCTTTTCAAGGATTTAAGGATGGCGTCTCGGTAGCATGTGTCTTGCGCCGACGGATGAAGGCAGCGGGAGTATCACATACGCTTGGTGATGGAGAAACGATGCATGGCATTCGGAGGATGCTTGGCACCCAAATGACAATTGAAGGCGTGCCCATAACAACGATTGCACAGATACTTGGTCATCAAAACACTCACGCGACTAAACAGTATATTTCTCTGGATATTGAGGGCTTGCGCGAATGCGCATTGGGGTTCGACTCTGTCGGGGAGGGCTCCAAACGATGAAGACGTTCAACGAATATATTGAGGCTATGCTCCTCTACAAAGAATCCATAGGATATTCCAGAAAATCCTACGAGTACGATCTGATGCGTTTTTGTAATTATATAGTGACGAAGCAATTAGACGTGTCCGATCTCAAAGAAGAAATAGTCTTAAGTTGGTGTTCACGCTGGGAAAGCGAATCCCAGACCAGCGCGAGAAGAAGGATTCAATCAGTTCGGGAGTTGCTTAAATACCTATCTGCAATCGGTATTGATTGCTATGTGATCCCATCGAGTTTTCTCCCAAGGGCAGAGACACGGACGCCGTATATTTTTACTGACAAAGAATTACAGAGCATTTTCAAGGAGTGCGATGACCTATTGCCTAATAAATGCTCCCCTAACCGGCACCTGATTCTTCCTGTATTATTGCGATTGATTTTTTTTGTGGCTTGCATCCGAACGAGGGACGGGAACTGCAAAGCTGCGACATAGATTTCGACAAAGGCATCTTGCTTGTCCGAAAAAACAAATCTCACAAAGAGCGTTATGTCGCCATGTCCGATGACGTGTTGCAGATGTGCAAGGATTATCATACTTCCAATGCCGACATTTTCACTGGTAACACATACTTTTTCCCATCTCCGAACGGCTTGCCATACAACCTGTATTCCCGATCATAT
>NZ_JCAIJG010000117.1:0-1230 GCF_059735615.1 Desulfosporosinus sp. Tol-M2 | reverse complement strand
AAACGTTAGCAGCGGCTCAGTCAGCACTCGCAAAAGCACAGCAGAGTTTAATCATTGCTCAGCAGAATGCGGATCCGGCTTATCTACTTGCAGGAGCTACTATCCTGGCACCGACGGATGCAGTGGTTATTAATTGTGGGCTGCAACTGTATCAATACACAACGAACAATTCAATTATCACGATCACTCCAACGGATGGCACGGAGAGTAATCTTGAAGTGGCAGCGTCGATTGATCAGGCAGATATTGCGCAGGTCGAAATAGGACAGAAAGTGGATATCACCCTTGACGCATACCCGGATGAGCATAGCAGCGGAACTGTGAGCTTAGTTGCTCTTCAAGGGACAACCACTTCCAATGTCACAACCTTTAAAGTCACGGTGGCGGTAGAAAAAGCCAGTAACAAACTTCGCTCCGGAATGAACGCTAATATTGATATCGTGGTGGCAGAGGCCGATAATGTTCTGACAGTTCCAAGTGAAGCAATCAAAACTGTAGATTCTAATAAAATAGTTCTTGTACCAATAACAATAACTACAAGCGGCAAAGATCGAACGGGTCAAGCAGGTCAAGCAGGTCAGGCAGGTCAGGCAGTTCAGGATCAAGCAGCACTATCAGGTACAAGAGGAACTGCAAGTAGTGGGAAGGGCGTACAAAATGTAAATACCCGACCGGTCACAGTGGAAGTCGGTTTGGATGATGGGACCAATGTGGAAATCAAAAGCGGTTTAACGGAAGGTCAAGAAGTTGTGACGGGAACTCGTACAACTACTAGCACAACTACTACACCTAGAGCAACTTCGGGATTCAGTCTTGGAGGCGGCGGGAATAGAGCAATAAGCGGTGGTGCCCGTCCTGGGCAGTGAGTTTAGGTCACATTAAACAAGTGTTGAGTAACGAACTGTCGACAAATCAAACGTATGCCTAAGAGAAAAAACAGCAAACCCGAAGAAGATGTGCTTTATGGTGAAGTCGGGAGGGGTGTTATTTGATAGCTCTCAAAGGGATCAAAAAGATATATACTAACGGTGATATTCAAGTGGCAGCTTTGGCAGGGGTGGATCTCCACGTAGGAGCCAGCGAGTTTGTAGCGATTATGGGACCCTCTGGTTCCGGAAAATCGACTATGATGAATATTTTAGGATGTTTGGATACGCCAACAGAAGGGGAGTATTATCTCGATAAAATCGATGTAGCGAAGGCTAGCAGTGATGATTTGGCCGTAATTCG